>JAITOG010000067.1 GCA_031290075.1 Holosporales bacterium
TCTGGTCAAAGCTAGGAAAAAACCTGAACAGTCTGTAAAATCACTTATGAGACGTAATTCTCTGTCGTTCAAACATTTAATTGAAGTTGTCAAGAAAATTTCTCATGCGTAGGCCCTGTCGGTTTATATTTTTTTTATTGATTTTTTTTCAGAATGTAGTACTATGCATATTAGTTATTCTTTATTCTTTTTAAAAGGAAATTTATGTCAAACAAAAATACTTTAAAATTGTTTTTATTGGGAGCAACTACAATTGTTGCTTTATCGAATCAGAGTTTTGGTTCTAAAGTTAATCAGAGGACTTCACAACATTCACATCTATACACCTCCCAGAGTCAGGTAGATGTATCTGCCCAACCTACCCCCCACTCAGCTTTTGCTTCAGGTACAGCTACTAGCACCACTGCTTCAGGTGCAGCTACTAGCAATTTGCCTGCCGCTGATGGTGTAAAATCAGGAGCTGGTGGAAATGGAGATGGGGGTAATTCGAAAGTTGTAGCTCAAACTTCTTCGCAAAATGTAGCTCAAGCTCCTGCGCAAGATGACTCTGGAAATTCTGGCAATACTAAATCATGGAGTTGGAAGAGTATCGTAGGAATAGTAGGAGGTGCTCTAGGTGTCTCGACGTTAGCTTGCGTTTTGTCAAATACTACTAATTTGGGTCAAAATATCCTCGTAAAAGTGGCAGGTTATCCTGTACAAAAATTCTATGATTTCGTTAGTTGTAGCTATAAGAAGTTTAGTGGCGTAAAGCCGGAACTTCCTGCCGTAGCTGATGTTGCCGCTGCCGTAGCTGATGTTGCCGCTGACGCACCTGCCGTAGCTGATGTTGCCGCTGACGCACCTAAAGGCTTTTTTGCTAAGAAGAAGTAGTCTGCATAAAAAATTATTTTTTAAAAGCCATATATATTTTTATATGGCTTTTTTTTTATAGAGATTTGAAAAAAAAATTGTTTACTTAACTAATTCAAATATTTTTATCAATAATAAGTTTTAATACATCTTTTTCATAAATAGTTATTATTTGATAATTTTCTTTTTCTAAAAGTTTTTGTAAAAAAAGGTTAATTGCTAATTTAGAATTAAGTTCGTTTTCTTTTTTTTTATTAAATTCTATTGTTTTGAATTTTTTCAATATCTCAGGAGAGTCTGAAAATATTGAAAAAACTGTTCCTTTTTGATTTTTTTCGATAAAAATTGATTTAATTTGTTTATTTTTTGATAAAAAAATGAAAAAAACACATAAAAAAATTTTGCTTAATTCTTCGCTGACTGATTCTGTATCTATAATATTATTAGAAAATTGTATATTTTTTTTCTTACAAATATTTTTAAAATACTTTACAACTTTATCGAAAGCATCAAATTTATTACATAGGAACAATATTTTATAAAAAGCTAAAATATCAAAAATATCTTGGCAGCTTTGTTTAGCCATATCAATTTCTTTTAAATTATGTGTTTCTAACAATTCAAAAATGAGGCTAAGTGCGTTTATCGGAGAAGTAATATCATGGCAAAATTTTGAAAGTAATAATGCATAAATTTCTTGAAATTCAAGGTTTGAGATCATATTTTTATTTCAGTACAAATTTTACAAGTAATGTTTGCATAATTCTGTAAAGCTATCAATTAGCCGAAATTACTTCAATAAAAATAATATTAAAGAATTAAGAACTTTCCTTCCTTCTGATGTTCCTCGTAAAATATTATCTTTATATTCTAAGTATCCTTCATTAATTAATTGTTTTAATTTTGGCATTTCTACACATTCTTCTAAAAGAGCTGGTAATTTCCGGCAATCTAGGCCTTTTGATGTTCTCAAGCTTACTATCAAAATTTCGCGCGTTTGCTCTTCCAAAGTTAATCTATCCATTTCTATTAATGGCCTTTTTTCGTTTGAAATAAAATCAACCCATTTTTGCGGATTTTTTTCTTCAAGAATTGCATATTTATGTCCTTCAAACATTATCCGACCGTGCGCCCCAGGGCCAATTCCTATATAATCCTGATATTGCCAATACCTAATATTATGTACGCATTCATAACCTTTTTTGGCATGGTTTGATATTTCATATGCATAGAACCCTTCGTTTTCTGTTATTTTTTGAGTAATCTCAAACATTTCAGCGCAAGAGTCTTCATCTGGTAATAACAACTTACCTTTTCTTTGCATACTACCAAAAACAGTATTTTCGTCGACTATCAATTGATATAAGGATAAATGCTGAGTATTTAACTTAACAGCTATTTTTAATTCTTCCTCCCAAATGTTAATAGAATAATGCCCAGGATGCGCATAAATCATATCTAGAGATATATTTTTAAAAAGTTTAGAGCTTACTTCAATTGCATTAAAAATTGTTTCAATATTGTGTCTTCTTCTAAGAATCTCTAAACATTCATTATTTAAAGACTGGGCTCCTATTGAAATACGATTTACCTTAGACTCGTATAAATTATTCATTTTTTCTTCTGTTACATCATCAGGGCGAAATTCTATTGTAATTTCAACATTTTTACTGAATTTCCAGCAATTTTGCATGGCTTTTATTAAATCTCCAATGAAATTGTTAGGAAGCATGGAAGGACTTCCTCCTCCAAAATATATAGACTTTATGGTTCTATCTTTATATTTTTCAGCATAAAATTGAATGGCAAGTAAATAAGCATTTTTCCAATAATCAAAATCTATAAAATTTACAAGAGGATAACTATTAAAACTACAATATGGACATTTTTTTACACAAAATGGCCAATGAATATATATTGATACGGAATTTTGTTGATCCAAAAACATAAAATAAGATAAAGCAACTGTTTTTCAAAATAGTAAAATGAAAACAATAATGAAACAAGGGGAAAAACAAAGTAAGTTATAATAGACTTCCTTCAAAACCAATTTCTTCTAGCAAAGTTGAAGGAGCATACTAAGCAGAACCGGAGTGTATTAGATATATACTGGAGGCCCCAAAGAATGCGGGTTTTAATTGCTGCCAATCCTTGAAACCCAAGAAATTTAAATCCGCAATTTTTTGGGGTTTGGGGATATTAAAGTTTTTCCAAGGCCCATCTTGGCTTAGGAGTAAAAGAAATATCATTAATAAAACCAGCTTTATATTGCTCTAAACCAAGCCATGCAACCATAGCAGCATTATCTGTGCAAAGGTGAATTGGTGGGCAAAAAAGCTGAAAATTAGAGCAATCACAAAGTTCTTGAAAAGCCTTTCGAATTGTCTGATTCGCTGCAACTCCCCCAGAAACAACAAAAGTCCGCTTTTTTTTTACTTCTTCACAAGTCATACCCAAAGCCCTCCGCGCTTTATCTATAAGCGCGTTAGCTATACCTTTTTGCAAACAAGCTGCAAAATCGTTTTTATCTTGCATAGATAAGGGGGCCATTTTTTCAATCAAAACGCGAAAAGCCGTTTTCAACCCAGAAAAAGACATATCACAATCATTGCGATCTTTTAAGGGAATTGAAAATGAAAAGCGTTTGGAATCGCCATTTACCGCCATTTTTTCAATAGTAGCACCTCCCCCAGAAACTTGAAGGAGCCTTGCAATTTTATCAAAAACTTCGCCAGCGGAATCATCCAACGTTTCCCCTAATAATTTGTATTGTTTTATTCCATAAACTTCAAGAAATTGGCAATGCCCCCCAGAAATTAAGAGCAGTAAAAAAGGAAATTCGATACTATCATATACGAAACGGCAAACTTGAGCATGGGCTGCAAGGTGATTTATAGCGATAAATGGCTTTTGCTTGATAAGGGCGATTGTTTTTGCTGCAAGAGATCCAACAAGCAACCCCCCAATTAATCCTGGGCCACAAGTTGCCGCAATTGCAGAAATATCATCAATAGAAACTCCTGCTTTGCTAAGAGCCTGTTCTATAACAGGGAAAAGCGTATTTGCATGAGCTCTAGCTGCGATTTCAGGTACAACCCCACCATATTCTAAATGCTCGCAAATTTGCGAATAAATCACATTGGATTTTAAGCGCTCAATTCCGTTTCCTTGAAAGCTAACCACAGCAGCCGATGTTTCATCGCAACTAGTTTCAATTCCTAAAATTAATTCATCTTTTTCCATTTAATTCTTTATTGAACTATGAGCAAAAATATCAAATTCTTCGCTGGCTAAAAGATCCAATTTTGCTCTATAAGGCAAGAATTCAAAGCAAGCTTTTGCAAGATCACTTCTTCCCTCTCTTGCCAAAAGTGCATCCAACTTTTTCTTCAAATTATGAAGGTATAAAACATCAAAACAAGCATAGTTAATCTGATCTAAAGAAAGAGTTGATGCTCCCCAATCAGAAGTTTGGGAGGTTTTATTTAAATCGATATCTAATAATTCTTTACATAAAGCCCTCAAAGAATGGCCATTTGTATATGTTCTTACTAATTTTGATGCTATTTTGGTGCAATAAACATTGCTTATATTTATATTAAAGCTTTTCATCAAAACAGCAAGATCAAAACGCCCATAATGAAAAATTTTTTCAACAGAATCATCTTCAAACATTTTTTTCAAATTTTTGGATTTTGAAAAAGTTGGTTCAGGGAAATGAACTAAACTGCAATAACCATCTCCTGCACTTATTTGGACTAAGCAGAGTCTGTCTCTATTATGGTTTAATCCCATAGTTTCCGTGTCAATAGCTACACTTTTACCAAGATCGATTTCATCAGGAATGTCAAAAGTGTATAAACGAACTTGTTGCATTTGTACGCAAAATTAAAAAGAACTAACGTATTAGTGTACAATTAATTTACATTTACAAGCCAGAAAATTTTTAGAAGCCGTTTTCATGGATATTTTTATGCAGGGGTGTAAGGATAGTTTAGAGGGAAACCCACGTTTTCTAAGCTTTTCTAACTGTTTTACAAAATCATCAACACATAATAATCTTTAATGATAAAATCTTCAATGGGCATTGTTTCTTTACTTCTAGGGTTTTGAATATCTGA
>JAITOG010000069.1 GCA_031290075.1 Holosporales bacterium
ATCATTGTATTAGCTGTCTCGTAGGTGAAGATGTTTACTCCAACAACAAGCAACAGCATAGTTTTATAAAATCTTTTCATTTTATATCTCCTTTTAAAAAATCTAACCAAATAACCATATTGATAATGTAATGATGTTCCTTTTAAATTTCAAGTAAAAAATGGAATTTTTTAAAAAAAATCAAGAGTAAGATGTGTAGTTCGCAAGTATTTATCTAAAATTTTAAATCTCAAAAACATAATGGCTCTTGTATGCCCCCCAGTTTTACTTGGTGAATATATTAGACTCTTTCGAAACCAATTTCTTCTGCAAATTTGTTCGTCGCTTCGATGCTCGAATCCTCATGTAATCTACTGCGCTTCGTATGCTCCTTCAACTTTGCTAGAAGAAATTGGTTTCGAAGGAAGTTTATTATCATCTTTTCATAAACTGTGGCCAATATTCAGGTAAAGGCGCAGTAATGGATATTAATTCCCCCTTATTATTTTTAAAAGTGATCTTATAGGCGTGTAAATACATAACTTTTTTTTTTCACATTCTTTAAAAAATACAATGTCTTCCCATCTATATCGTATTTTTTATCGCCTATAATTGGGTTCCCTGCAAAAGCCATATGAACTCTAAGTTGGTGTTTTCGCCCTGTATGTGGTTCAAGTTCGATGTCTGACCAATTTTCCATACTATTATAAAAAATTGTTTTATAAGCAGTTTCTGCGGATTTTCCATAGATCTCGTCAATTTGCATAAGCCCTTGCGCTCCCTCAGAAAGCGAAGCAGAGATTTTTCCTTGTGGTGTAAGTGACCCTAAAACGATAGCTCTATAAATTTTTTGAATTTTTCTTTCGCGAAAAAGTTTTGTAAAAAATACTGCAGAACTCAAAGTTTTTGCAATTAAGAGAATACCGCTAGTATCGCGATCAAGACGGTGAACAAGTCTGTATTGATTAGAAAAAGATTTTAGCCATAAATCTATATTTTCTTTAACATTTTTGCCGCCTTGAACATCAAGCCCAGAAGGTTTATTTAATACTAAAAAATCTTCATTTTCTTGTAAAATAAGATTGCTAAAGTCTGAAGCATTATTGTTTGGAATTTCAAATTTATTTTGTGTTTCTAATTTATTATGTAAATGAATCTCTACGGAAATCCTATCACCATTTATAAGTTTTACTTGTGGTTTAATCTTTTTGTCATTAACCCTAATAAAATGCTCTCTTACTTTTTTTTCAATTGTTCCTTGGAAGATTTCGCCATATTTTCTGCGCAACCATCTATCAAGGCGCATTTCAAAGTCATATTCATAAAAAAAAACCTTATATTGTAACGTCATTAACTTAATTACTCTTTAGTTATATTAATATTTTTTGTTTTATTATTAATGCTTTTTTTTACCTGTTTAATTTTATACCCATTCGCAGTAGAACCCTCAGATTCATTGTCTTCTAATCTAGCAGAATCACTAAAGAATTCAGACTGCATTTCACCGCCATTGGGTATAGTATTTTCAGTTTCCGTACATTCAGCTTTACCATTTTCTAAATTTCCTGATTCTAAAACAACTTTTTGATTAAAATATTCAGGAATGCGAATTAAAAACTTGGCTTTTATTTTTTTTCCTTTTATCTGTGTTTTTTTATAAAGCTTGCAGTGTAAAAAACTGTGTAAATTAAATTTGAATCGCTTGGCAGCATAACCGATAGTGTACCTAACCATTGTTGCAGAAGTTAGCTTCTCTGTTCTTTTCAATAATTTTTGGACACGCCTACCAAGTTTTAACCAAATAGGACTAAGGGCGAGCGAGAGCACAGTAACGGAAATTAAGCAATTTTCAGCTATTTCAAAAGAGCTATTATCTTGCTTATCTAAAATAGTTGTTAGCAAAAAAGCTAATTCTCCTATCTGAGCCAAAGAAATCCCTACAAATGATGCTTGTGGCAAATCAATCTTTAAACGTCTTAAAATATAAATGTTTGATATAGTTTTAACAATGGTAACCATTACCAAAACCGTTGATACTAAAAGTAAATGTTTTCCAACAAATTTAATATCAAACATTATTCCAATTGAAATAAAAAAGATCATTAAAAATAATTTTTGAATTGGTTGAATACTTTCAACAAGAAGATTATTATTTTCGCTAATGTTTCCAATTATAAACCCAGCAATAAAAGCACCATAAGGAGCTGTTATTCCGAGCCCCTCAGAAACTGCAGCCGAAAAAAAACAAATTGCCAAACTTGTTAGCATATATAAATCTTTATTACTTCCTAACCATCGTTTTAGACTAAAACTGAAGTTTGGGCGGCTAGTAAGAAAGATAATTAATCCCGTCATAAATGCTAAAGAAACAATAACTTTTGCAAAAAGTCTTAAATCGCAAGTTCTGCTTGTCATAGCTTGAAGTGTTAAAATCATAAAAATAACTGCAATATCTTGAGCTATAAGTATTCCTACAATTAATTTAGAAATACTTGATTTGGTCATATTCATTTCTTCCATATTATTCATAACAACAGCTGTTGAAGATAAAGCAAAAACAAAGCTAAGAGCAATAGTGAAAATTAACGGCCAATCAAAACAAAGTGATAAAATCCAGCTTATGACAAATCCAACAATTGTTTGTGAAATAACACACATACTTGAAGTAAAAAGGTGCTGTTTGAAAATTTTTATATGTAATTCCATTCCTATAATAAACAGTAAGAGCAATACTCCAAATTCAGCTAATAGGTCTATACTTTCTTTTGATGGAATAAGGCCAAAGCATGAAGGCCCAACAATAACCCCAGTTAGCAAATATGCAAGAATTGAAGGTTGCTTTAGTTTGGAAAAAAAAATACCACCAACTAAAGCAATAGTAGCAACTATAGCTATTGTTCCAATAGTAACTTCTGGTATCACTACAAAAATGAATCTAAACTAAACATAAACGAAGTTTAAATGAAATTTATATTTTAAACAATAGGCTTGGTGTATTGATCCAGGGCCTACGCATGAGAAATTTTCTTGACAACTTCAATTAAATGTTTGAACGACATAGAATTACGTCTCATAAGTGATTTTACAGACTGTTCAGGTTTTTTCCTAGCTTTGACCAGA
>JAITOG010000002.1 GCA_031290075.1 Holosporales bacterium
ATAGTTAGCATAAAAACAACTTTATCAAAAAAATAAAAGGCTTGTTTTCTACTTTTTAAAAAAAATGATCCTTGTAAACAGG
Source organism: Holosporales bacterium (assembly GCA_031290075.1). GTDB lineage: Bacteria > Pseudomonadota > Alphaproteobacteria > BNTO01 > BNTO01 > JAITOG01. The sequence goes on from JAITOG010000002.1 coordinate 83, forward strand.
GATTTATAAGAGATATTTTTATGCAGGGGTGTAAGGTCGTCGTAGCTTCCGCTCTCTGGAATCTGCATCTCACCTGTTCGCAGTAATATTCTGACAATTTGGAAAACCCCTTTCGAATCCTTGAACATTAAATTATTCATGAACAGGGTTTTTTTAAAAGCGCCGGGCGGTTGAGGCTTGAAGCATTAAAATTTAGCCGCGGATTTTCAGCTTTCCTAATAATTTTTGTGCTGCCTCTTTTTCTGCTTCTTTTTTAGAGTTTCCAGAACCAATTACTTTTCCAATTCCATCCACTTCAACTGATACTTTATATATTGGCATATGATCAAGCCCTGCCTTTGCAACAACTTCATAAATTGGAAGAGTTTTCCACCTCGATTGAACTATTTCCTGTAATTCTGATTTTGGGTCATTTGGAGGTAAAGCTTCTTTTTCTATATATGGGTTCCAATGTTTTTTCACAAATTTTTTACATGGGGATATTCCGCCATCTAAATACATAGCCCCAAGTATAGCTTCCAAAGCATCACATAAAATACGCATTTCATCCAAATTTGTTTTAGATGCCGTATTCAAAAATTCTTTAAGGCAAATTTTCTCAGCAACAGCAGCACATGTTTCAAAGCACACAAGTGATGTATACCTATGAGACAAAGCTCCTTCACTTTCCTTTTTAAATTTTTTATATAGCAATTCAGCAACAATTAAATTTAAAACCCTATCTCCTAAAAATTCAAGACGATCAAACGCGCGGCATTTCTGTTCTTCCTCGCTTTTACTGGAAACACTTGAATGAACTAAGGCAAGCTCCAGAATTTCTTCATCATCAAATTGATATCCTAAAAGCTCTTGAAAATCAAACAACAAAGACATATTAATCAATAAAAATACTATAAAAAATAGAGGAGCAAAGCTCCTCTAAAAAATTAAAAGTTTAAAAAATTTAAAGCGCTATGTTAGCAGTGCCACCAAGTGCTTTTTCAAGATCTTTTTCGTTTAAACTTATTGAACTTCCATTAAAGTCAAATGCTTTAACTCCATCTTTTTTCATAAGGTCTAAAGTAACTTTAACCATATGATCAGGAATAAGACGCTGTTTTAGTTGTTCTTTTATTTGTGAAAATGGAGGAACTTCAGTTTTCCTTTTATCTTCAATTCTAACAACTAACATTTGCCCTCCAACAGAAATTAAAGTTGGAAGAAGTGTTGCTTTTGGAGCTTTTATTACAGCATTTGCCAATTCCGGAGAAATTGCCGTAATTTGTTCTTTTCTTAAATATCCCAAATCTCCTTTTTTCTCTTTAAACCGTGGATCTGAACAATACTTTTCTAATACAGCATCAAAGTTTTCTCCAGCTTTTAACGCTTTAATAACCTCTTCTCCTTTTTCTTTAGATTCGACAGGAATAGCTTTTAATCTGATTTCCAATCCATCTTTATCTACATCGGCAACAAATTTATTATAGCTCTCTTGCAGTACCTCATTAGTAATAAGTGCACTGGCTTCACTGGCTAAGAATTTCTGAGATAATAAAGAATGAGCAGCTTCTTCAACTTTTTTAAGAGTTTCAGGATTATCAACAAAGCCATTTTCCTTTGTAACTAAACAAAGTACACGCTTATTTACACATTCTTCAACAGATAAAGTGAATACTTCCCAAGGAGACATTCCTCTAAACATTCCAGAATTATCTTTAATGAAGTCTGAAACTTCTGCAAAAGTTATAGAAATATCTTTTCCCATTTTAGCAACTACGGAACTATCCGTAATTTTATTAATAGATTCTTCTTTTTTTGATTCTTCTTCAACTGATTGCTTTCCTTCTTGTTTCAAACGAATTTCTTCCAATCTTTCATTAACACTCTTGCGCGGAATTGGCTTTCCTTCAGGGTCTAAACATACAACTCCATATTTTTTGTAAAGTTCTTCAATATGTTCTAAAGAGCCTTTTTTTATTAAAATTGCTTTAATTTGGTCTTTCACTTTTTCTAAAGTTTTTGGTTTAGATTGTCTTTTTTCCGTAATAAAAAGAACACTATATCCAGCGTTAGGAACTTCTATTGGCGCACTAACAAAGTGATTAACCTCCGTTTTCAAAATTATTTCAGAATCTTGAGGTGGTAATTGAGATTTTTTAAAGAACCCAAGAAAACCCTTTTTCTCCAAAGTTTTTTTATCAATCGTTTTTACTTGTTGCAATTCCTCAAAGGATTCACCAGCTTTTAATTTTGTAATAATTCCATCTGCTTCTACTTTTGTTTTAACTAATATGTGGCGAATACCAATTTCTTCTTCAGATTTAAAATTTTTTATCAAATCATGGTATTGTTTTTCCATTGCTTCATCGGTTACAAATTTTGAAGCCTTTTCTTCAAGATAATATTGATGAATGATACTTTCCTTAATTGAATCCATTTGTTTTTTAACAGATTCTTTTTTATCAAACCCTTTTTCAATAGCAGTTTTATACGCTAGTTTCTCCTGAATCATTACAAACAGAACTAAATTATAAAGTTGTGTAAATGGAAGCTTTTGAATTTTTTCAGGCAAAAGCTGGATTCTCTTTAAAACTTCATCTTGAGAAATTATACTTCCACCTGTAAACACAGCAGCAACTTTGCCATCTTTGCTTTCTGTAGCTGCAGCCTTTTTTTCATCCCCTGTTTCCTTTTGCTCCCCAACATTAGTTGTAGCTGTAGAATCAGTTACTTCTGTTTTTTGCTTAGGCTCAGCTGATACTTCTTTCTCTTCTGCTTGTTTAGCATCTTCTCCAGACTTTTCGTTAGTTTTTAAACTTTCCTTATCTTTTTCTTTACCACTACTATCTACCTCAACTTGAGCATTCGCTTCTTTTTTCTTTTTAGAAGAATCATCGCAACCAGTTTGAGCAAACAAAACCGCACACAATGCAAAAAGAATTTTATAAAAACTCATTATTAAATACCAAAATATGAATTACATATTACAATATAAGACGTAATAGTATTAAATTCAAGTTTCTGCTTATTTTTTTTTATCTTTCGAAAAAATACGGTTGACTTTTTAAACCTTTACCACCCAACGCTTTTTAAAAAGCTCTTTTTAAAAACCTGAATTTTTGCCAAGGCGCTTAAAGCTGTACTAAATCATACAGAGAAGCCAGGATTTGAAGTTTCCATATACTGGGGCCCCAAAGAATGCGGATTTTAATTGCTGCCAATCCTTGAAACCCAAGAAGTTTGAATCCGCAATTTTTGGGGATTTGGGTATAGTTTTAAATTAGGCAATTAAAAAATATTTTTTATTTTTTAAGAACAAGCAAAATACTTATTTTTAATAGGTGCATAACTTTTTCTATGATGGCAGCATATTCCATACTCAAGAATTGCATGCCTGTGGGCTTTTGTTCCATAGCCAGAATTTTCATTCCACTTATATTCTGGGAAATTGCGTGCAAGGTCGGTCATAATATTATCCCTTGAAACTTTTGCTATAATAGAAGCTGCAGCAATACTATAGCTTTTACTGTCACCTTTTATTATTGGAATAGTTTTTATTTTGGCTCCACTTATTGCTTTATTTCCATCAACAATCACAATATCCGCTTTCATTCCTTCTAAAGCACGATTCATTGCTAAAAAAGTTGCATTTAAAATATTTAAAGAATCGATTTCCTCAACAGAAGCTATCCCGACATTAAATTTAATAAAATTTACAATTTTTAAGCGATTAAAGAAGATTTCACGCATTTTTTTCGAAATTTTTTTAGAATCATCAATTCCTGCAAATTCCTCTAAAAAAAGGGTTTTGTTTAAAACAATAACACTTGCTGCAACAACTGGTCCTGCCCAAGGGCCACGCCCAACTTCATCAACTCCTGCAACGCATTGTGGGGCAAAACTAAATTCATATTCAAATGATGGCATTTTTGCAATAACTAAAACAACATTCCAGCTTTCTGTAGTTTTTTTACCATAATTTTGTTGAATTCGCTTTCAAAAAAACTGTGTTTCCCAGGAGTAATTATAATTGAAACTTTTACCTCTATCCCTTTATTTTTTATATTTTTTATCTTCACAGATAAAGAATCTATTGTTTTTTCATGAATACATTCCTTATAAATATCGTTTTTCATCATTTCCTGAAAAGTTTCATTAGAAAATTCTTCAAATTTTTTTATATCAGCATGCGGCACTAATCTAAATAATGGTTCTGCAGAAGAATAATCTAAAGAATAATTTCGTATAGTGCTAATTTTAGAAAATGGAAATATTTCAATACTTCCGTCTTCATGCTGCATTTCTATTTGTCTAATATTTAATGACTTCACTACTCCGCAAGAACCATTAATTTTCACAAAGTTTCCCAGGGCGATTTTTCCTTCAATAAGTGTAAGAATTCCTCGAATAATATCAGTAAAAATATCTTTTGCTCCAAAGGAAATACATACGCTAAGTAAGCTTACAAAATAAACAATTGGACTAATTGTTACGCCAAATGTAGCTAAAAGAAGTGTTCCACCAAAAAGTAAAACTGAGAAACGTAAAAAAGATTCAACGGCTGGAATGAACATCATTAAAAAATGGTATGACGTATTGCTTATTTTTTTATTTTTTTTGCGATTTTCCGTTTTAAAAAGGAATTTTTGCTTAATTTTTTTAATACTGTGACAAATGATTAAACAGCCAATACATATAAAAAATGCGATAACCAATGAAACCCGATCAAAATTAGAAAAATTAACAAAGTCAATAAATGACCCCGTTTGTTCGTGCGGTATTATTTCTAGCATATTTCAAAAAAGAAAAATCTTCCTTTAATTAAAGTCTAATATAGATTAGCTTTATGTAAAATAATTTTTTCTATAGTTCGTGTTATTTGAGTTATGTTTAATATAAAAGAAAACTAGGATAAGGATATTGGCGCTATTTTCGCCATTTCGAAGATGGTTTGGGATATTAAATAATTTAGATAATAACCCTGTTCATGAATAATTTAATGTTCAAGGATTCGAAAGGGGTTTTCCAAATTGTCAGAATATTACTGCGAACAGGTGAGATGCAGATTCCAGAGAGCGGAAGCTACGACGACC
>JAITOG010000004.1 GCA_031290075.1 Holosporales bacterium
GAGCAATTGAAAACAATTTTCCATTTAAAATGGCGCCGATTTCCAACCTACTCTTGTATTTGGCGCATTTTAGTAAGAGTAAAAGTTGAGGATTTAGAATCTGCATTTCGTAAGTATACTGGGGTCCCCAAAGAATGCGGATTTTAATTGCTGCCAATCTTGAAATCCAAGAGTTTGAATCCGCAATTTTTTTGGGTTTGGTATAGTACCACTTTAAGCAATGAAACTCAACAAATGCATTACTGCGTTGATGGCAAACAACTTAGGGGGAGTGTTTCTAAAAATGAATGTGGTGTTAGAGTTTTTGAAGCATCAACTACATTAGGAAATATTGTTATACCCAAACTCCCAAAAATTGCGGATTCAAACTTCTTGGGGTTCAAGGGATTAGCAGCAATTAAATCCGCATTCTTTGGGGGCTCGGTATATGCGCCTATTACATAGCAAAATCCCTCTGAAAAATTTTCAAAGGGATTTACTTTATTAACAACAGCAATATTATTCAATAACAATAATATGTGCACGACGATTCAAAGCGTGATCTTGCCCTGTATCTCCTTGCGAAATCAAAGATTCTTTTCCATAAGAAATTGTTGTAACACGCGAAGCCTCAACTCCATTTTCCACTAAGAAGGATTTTGCTGATTCAGCACGACGACTTCCTAAAGCAAGGTTATAATCAGTTGTTCCGCGCTTATCACAATGCCCTTCAACTGTGATATTCCTGCTTGTATACATCTTTAACCAAGATGTTACTTGCAATAAGGAATCACGTGCTTCAGGTATTAAATCATAACGGTCAAATCCGAAATAAACGGTATTTTTAACGTTTTGATCAAAATCCGCTGCAGTTCCAGGTCCTGTTGAAGAAGACACCGAATCAACATCTTTATTCCGATGGCTACAAGAAACAAGAAATAATCCTATTCCTACCACAGCTACTAAATTCTTAAATTTGAACATAAACAAACCTCTCTTAACATACTCGGCTAATTTTAATCATAAAAATACTAAAAAATCATTAAAAATTTATTTATTTTTTAACATTTTTTTACGTGGTCAAATATGTATTTTTCTATAACTTCCTATTATTTACAGTATAGTAAATTTATTAATAAAAAATTAAAAATTAATTTACCCCACAATAAAAACATTTTTTAATATTATATTTTTTTTAGAAAATTAAACTAAATTAGTTAAAACCTAATATTATTTATTAAATCTTCCTAAAAATCAAAGTTGCGTTTGTTCCTCCAAAACCAAAGGAATTTGAGAGAACAACTTGCACTTCCTTTTTTCTGGCTTTTAACGGGATCAAATCTAAATTGTACTCGTTATCTGGATCTTCCAAATTAAGAGTTGGAGGTAAAATACCATCGCGCAAGCTTTGTAAGCAAAAAATCGCTTCAACCGCTCCAGCTCCTCCAAGAAGATGCCCTATCGCAGACTTGGTTGAAGAAATACAAAGGTTATTTTCCGCATGATTTTTAAACAATCTATAAATAGCCATTGCCTCTACAGTATCTCCGGGCTGTGTTGATGTTCCGTGAGCATTAATATAATCTACTTGTTCGGCGTGAATACCAGCATTTTTGAGAGCGGCCTTCATGGCGCGATAAGCCCCATCTCCATCGATTGATGGGGCTGTTATATGGTAGGCATCGCTAGACATTCCATATCCTATTATTTCAGCATAAATTGTTGCTCCACGTGCTATGGCGTGTTCGTATTCCTCCAAAACCAATGCACCAGCTCCTTCAGCGATTGCAAAACCATCACGTCCTTTATCCCAAGGACGAGAAGCTTTTTCAGGGGTGTCATTATAGTGCGTTGAAAGCGCCCTTGCGGCGGCAAAACCAGCAACTCCGAACCGGAAAATTGTTGATTCTGCGCCTCCTGCTACCATAACATCTGCATCACCAAACATAATTATTCTTGCAGCATCACCAATTGAATGCGTTCCCGAAGAACAGGCAGTTACTGTTGCATGATTAGGACCTTTAAGCTTATGCCTAATAGAAATGTGACCAGAAGCAAGGTTTATTAGAGCTGATGGAACAAAGAATGGACTAACACGACGCGCTCCGTTCTCAAATAAGGTGACGGAGTTTTCGTAAATCTTTGGAAGTCCCCCAATTCCAGCTCCAAAAGACACCCCTGTCGTTTCCTGATCGTGAGTATTTTTAGGATGCCAATTTGCCATATCAAGAGATTCTTGCGCTGCGGCCAAAGCAAACATAATAAATTTGTCCATACGACGTTGTTCAGGTTGATCAACATATTTATCAACAACAAAAAAATCTGAACACTCCTCAGGAGTTGTTGGAACTATTCCAGCAATTTTTGATGGCAAATCTGAAACATCAAATTGAGTGATCCGTTTAATACCAGATTCACTTGCAATCAATCTTTTCCAAGTCTGCTCTGCTCCGCAAGCAAGAGGACTTACCATTCCAAATCCTGTTACAACAACACGCCTAATCATAAACTCACTGTCTTATTTTGCTATTCCTTCTGCAATTTTTGCTTCTATATATGCAATAGCAGAACCAATAGAAACAATACTGTTAGAATCTTTTTCAGGTATTTCACACCCAAATTCTTTCTCCATATCAAGAATAATCTCGAATAAAGTTAAACTATCTACCCCTAGATCATTAGCTAAATTAGCGTCATTTGAAAATTTATCTTCAGGTATTTTTATGTGCTTACGAACTATTTCCATCATTCTTCCTTCTACAGACATCTTACTTTCCTCTTTTATAAAAAAAACGAATAAAACTCAGATAAACTATTTCTATCACATATTTTGTTTTTACAAAAACATGTTTTAGTAAGTTATAACCCAAACCCCAAAAAATTGCGGATTCAAACTTTTTGGGTTTCAAGAATTGGCAGCAATTAAAATCCGCATTCTTTTGGGGGACCCAGTATATTTTGGAGAGATCTCAAAATGGGTTCTCAATCCATGTGAAATGAAACAGCTCCTGAAGGTGTTTCTGACTTTTGGCAACGCCAAAAAGCCAAACTCATATTTGGTATAGCATCTGTGGGTTCCCACCAATTACCTAGAGGAACAACTGTACATGCAGAATTTGGTGACTTTTCTGGGGTTCCAAAATTACGTATAAAATGTTCATTAAGTTCGCCTGTTATTCTACTAAAATCAATTCCATCACGCATTTGAGCTATTCCATTAATTATCGTAATAACAGATATTTGCTCACAATCTTTTTTTATAAGCTTTTTTACTATTTCAAGGAAATTATCGATTTTATTTTTTATTCCTTTCATTAAAAATGATAATTCCCATTTGCCATCATAAAATCCTAAAACAGGTATAATTTCAACATTTTCCAATGATGGTGTTTTTGCTTCAATAAAGCGTCCTAAAAGGACCTTTACGTCAGCTTCTGGTCTTGATCTTGATTCCGGAAAAGGAGAAAAAAGACAACATGGTGAATGTTGAATTATTTCCTGTAATTCTTTCGTATTTGCTATTTCCAACCTTAGTTTCTCAGGAATACGTTGCGCACATAGACTTATTAAGGTATATGCTAAAGCGCTTCCCGGAACGGGAGAAGGGTAGACATGAGAAGAAGGAGGAGGATATTCCGTTTGCTTCTGAGTCCGATGAACTTCCTGACAGCCTAGCCCACCTTGTGGAAAATTTTCTGGGCTATGTCTATTAGTATTAGAACACTGGATTTTATCATGTTCAGTGTTGGCAGATTCGACGAGGTTTCCAACTTGAATTTCATTGCGATCAGGTAGATTAATTGAAATAAGGCAACAATAAAAAGGGCAACACCATCTACGGTTTTCAACAACATTTTCATTAACATAAGTTCTCTTTTGTTCACTTGAAAAACCAGATGAGCATAAATTGTTAAAATTTAATGCAAAGAATATAAAAAATTCCAATAAGCAAAAAAAATTCATTTGGGTACTCAAATATTGGATTCACAACATAAATGTTACCATATAACCATAAAAAAATAAAATATTGTCTTGTTGTTATTTCTTCCCTAATTTAGAGAGAGTTAAGCAATCATTTACTCCTGGTTAGTCAGGAAAATCCTTTTTTCTGATAAGTGGAAAAACAATTTTACAATTCCCTGCCTCTTGCGAGCGGAATTATTCATGAATTCACTCACAACCTTCAACGTTTCTTGTCCTTCAAAAAAAACTTGTTTCTGACACGTAGTACGCTCCGTGTTCTGTGCTCCGTTTTTCCTTAAAAACCCTCAGTTAAAATTATCCATGAAGACAACTTCTTAAAACAATTTTTTAAAAAAGACAATAATTTTTTTTACAATTCCGTAATTTACCAAGTCATTCCAAGTTGCCCAAATCATTAATCCGATAACAATAAATAATCCTCCACTATAAATAAAATTAATAGTCGTGGCAGAAAGTGGTTTACGTCTTATAAATTCAAGAAGATTTATAACAATACTTCCACCATCAAGTACAGGAATTGGAAGTAAGTTAAAAATCGCTAAACTGAAAGATAACATTGCCATAAAGTTTAAAAATGTTACCAAACCACTAGACATGCTCTGGTTTGCAAAATCACCAATTGATAAAATTCCTCCCAACTTTGCTCCATCTTTTTTTCCAAACAAAGCTTTAGTAAGGCCAGAAACCATAGAAATTGCAATAACATAACAATATTGAATCCCTAATGATATTGTTTGCCAAACTGAGGCTTTTGTGAAAATTAAATCTCCAGCCAAATGAATTCCAATTATTTTCGCTGGAATTTTCTCTCCTGATGAATCTTGAGTATATAAAGATATCTTAGTTGTGCATTCTTCATTGCCACGTTTATAATGCAAAATTACATCTTTTCCAGCGTTTTTTTCCAAAAAATTCTTCATTTCTGAAAAAACTTCAATTTTTTCATCATTCAATCCTGTAATTAAATCCCCGCCTTGTAATCCACACTTAGCAGCAATCGAGTTCTCAGCAACATCCTTAATTTTTGGAATTGTATCTGGTATTCCTTTCCATAGCCCAATAAATATGAATATTAAAAGAGTAAAAATAATATTCATAAGAGGACCACCAAAAGCAACTGCGGTTCTTTGAAGAGGAGTTTTTGAAGGTAAAGTTTTGCTAAGAGCTTCTTCATCAAGTCCTTCAAAATTAGAGCGTACACTTGAAGCATCGGCATCGCCAAGCATCATTACGTATCCGCCAAGAGGTATCCACCTAAAGCACCAGCGAGTTCCTTTTTTATCTGTCCATCCAAAAATTTCAGGGCCATACCCTATTGAAAATGTTGTAACGTGAACGTTGTTATATCGAGCTATTAGGAAATGCCCCATTTCATGAATAAACACAATAACCGTTAATACAAGTATGAACGGTAAAAAACTACTTACCGTCTCAATAATTTTACTAATCATAAGAGCTCCAAATTCACCTATCATAAAAAATTCTCTCCATCTTCTGCTATTTCTTCAATTTTTTCTCCAGAAATACGGCTAACCGCAACAACTTTCTCTTCTTCAGCCATTCTGAAAACAATAACCCCTTTTGCTACCCTGCTTGTAATGCGGATATCTTTTACTGGACAACGAATAAGTTTTCCCGTATCTGTTACCAAAATTATATCGTCATTTTCTTTAACAGGAAAAGAGGAAACAACATTACCATTTTTACTACTAATTGCTATATTTGTAACTCCCTTTGTTCCGCGTTTTGTAGTTCTGTAAGCGTAGGCTGAGGTTCTTTTTCCAAAACCATGCTCGGTAATTGTAAGAATAAATTGCTCATTTATAGCTAATTCAGCAAAACGCTCTGGGCTTAGCTGAATTGAAGGAGCCCCATCGCTTTCTTCGTTTACCTCTTCTATATCTTCAGAAGATTTTTCATCATTTTTCTTGGCAAACAAAGTATCGCTTTCATCTTGCCCTTTATTTTCTAAATCTAAGCGAGATAGTTTGTAATACGCATATTTTTCCTCCGCTGGAACGTTTTGCGAACTAAGAATACTCATATTAATAACGTCATCTCCATCAGCTAGCCTAATCCCGCGTACTCCATTTGAATCACGGCCAGCAAAAATCCTTACGCTTTCTATAGAGAATCTATTTGCTTGACCTTTGCGAGTTACAAGAAAAATATCATCATTTTCTTGCGCAATTTTAACTCCAATTAACTGCTCATTTTCATCAAGTTTCATAGCTTTTTTTCCCTTGCTATTGATATTCTTAAAGTCTGAAATCTTGTTTCTTCTAACATTTCCAAGAGATGTAGCAAATATTAAATATTTATTGCCAATATTTTTGTCTTCGCAATCAACTACTAACACTGTAGAAATTTTTTCTTTTTCACTAAGTGGGAAAATATTTACCATTGCACGCCCTTTAGATTGTGGAGTGCAAAGAGGAAGCTGGTATCCTTTTAATACATAAACTTGTCCTAAAGATGAAAAAAACAGAACATCGTTATGAGTATTTGCAACTATAACATCATTTACAATATCTTCTTCCTTTGTTGCCATTCCAGCGCGCCCCCGTCCTCCTCTTTTCTGCGAACGATACGTTGCTAAAGGAACACGTTTTATATAACCTTCCAAGCTAACAGTAATAACCATATCTTCGCGTTCTATTAAATCTTCATCCTCCATATCTGCAGTTGCGTCTTCGATAACTGTGCGGCGCGGAGAGGAAAATTTTTCTTTTACTTCCAAAAGTTCATTTTTTACAACTGTTAAAATCTTCAGTCTTGAGCCAAGTATAACCAAGTGTTTAGCAATAGAATCAGCAATTTCATAAAGTTCTTCATGAATTTTTTTGCGCTCTAAACCAGTTAAACGATGTAATCTTAAGTCTAATATTGCATCTGCTTGAAATGGTGTTAATTTGTAAAACCCTGCATTTGGATCGTTTGGATCGTCAACTAATGATAAAAGCGGAACAACATCATCAGCAACCCAATTCCTATTTAATAATTCCGTTTTTGCGCTGGCTCTGTCTTGAGATTCACGAATTAGTTTAATAATTGCATCCAAATTTGCCAAAGAAATAGCAAAGCCCATTAAGACTTGAGAGCGTTCCCTTGCTTTTTGTAATTCAAAACGTGTACGTCTAGTAACAACATCTTCTCTGAAATTAACAAAGGCTTCTAATATTTGTTTTAAAGAAAGCTGTTCTGGCCTGCCATAAATCAAGGCTAGCATATTAAAATTGACACTTCCTTGAACTGGTGAAAAACGATATAGCTTATTTAGTACAACATCAGCAATTGCATCTTTTTTAAGTTCTATAACAACACGAACCCCGCTTCTATCTGATTCATCTCTAAGATTACTTATTTCTTCAATAATTTTTTCTTTAACTAATTCAGCAATCCTTTCAACCATTCTGGCTTTATTAACACCATAAGGAATTTCTGTAATAATAATTGCTTCTCTTCCTCCACGAATTTCTTCAATATGTGTTTTACTTCTAATAATAGTTGACCCGCGTCCTGTACGATAAGCCTGTAAAATTCCTCCTTTCCCAAGAATAATTCCTCCTGTTGGAAAATCAGGTCCTGGAACATATTTCATAAGTTCTTCTATTGAAAGGTCTGGATTATCAATCAATGCACAGCATGCATCAATTACTTCTCCAAGGTTGTGTGTAGGAACATAAGTTGCCATACCAACGGCAATACCGCTTGAACCATTTACTAAAAGGTTGGGAAATCTAGCTGGCAAAACAGTTGGTTCTTCTAAGGATCCATCATAGTTTGGCTGAAAATCAACGGCGTCAGAATTTATATCGCGTAGCATTTCATTGGCAATTTTACTTAAGCGCGCCTCAGTGTAACGATGAGCTGCTGGAGGGTCCCCATCCATAGAACCAAAGTTTCCTTGGCCATCAACCAATGGAGCTCTCAGGTTAAAATCCTGAGCTAAACGCACCATAGTTTCATAAATAGCTGTATCGCCATGAGGATGGTAACGCCCCATAACGGCACCAACCACTGTTGCTGACTTACGGTGAGGTTTATTATAGTCAAGCCCCTCTTCCATCATAGAATAAAGGATCCTACGGTGCACAGGTTTTAATCCATCACGTACATCAGGCAATGCCCTTGAAACTATTACACTCATCGCGTAGTCAAGGTAAGCTCCTTTCATTTCTTCTTCAATTGAAACAACCTTTATATCATCGAATAGAGAAGTTTGCTCTTTATCTGACATACGTACCTAAAAAGTTAGAACATTGTAAATATAGTGTATTTCTAGCATTTTTTGAGAGAGAAAACTAGTTTTTGGTTTAAAAATGCTCAAAATTCTGCATTTTAGAAAAGTTTTTGGGGAATTATAAAATTGTTTTGCCACTTATCAGAAAAAAGGATTTTCCATCCAGAAGAATAAAAGATTGCTAAACTCTCTCTAAATTAGGGGAGAAAACTGTTTAAGTTCAGATAGACTGAGACAGGAACAAGTTTTTTTTGAAGGACAAGAAACGTTGAAGGTTGTGAGTGAATTCTTGAAAAATTTTGCTCACAAGTGGCTAAAACTATTTGCAACTTTTTAAAAAACCACAGTCTCAAACCATCTCAAACCATATGAACTTATACAAAATTAATAAAAATTGAAATATGGAAGAAACATATATTATACTAATCATATTGTTGTTTGATTAATTTTAAAGGAAATATAGAAAATGAAAAAATTTTATAAAACTACGGCGCTTGTTTCATTATTGGGGATAAGCAATATTTCTTGCGAGGCAGCATGTGGTGCAAGAGCAATACATGAAACAGAGGACGAAACATCCTTTGGAGGAAGAATGATAGGAGGTTTTGATGCTCCTCTTGTTTCTAGCCCAAAAGCTGCTGTTAATAGGGCACTTTATCTAGCTATTCAAAGAGGAAATGTTGGTCTTGTTAAATTATTCATTAGAATTGGAGCAGATATAAAGGCTCAAGATAAATATGGACATACCCAACTTCATTGGGCTGTTGGGGTTGGAAATGTTGAGATTGTTAGATTATTAATTGATGCTAAAGCAAATATAGAGGCTCGAGATGGCGCTAGATGTACCTCACTTCATTGGGCTGTTATAAATGGACATGTTAATGTTGTTGAAGTATTACTTAAAGCTGGAGCAAATATAAAGGCTCTAGATAGAAATGGACGTACCCCACTTCATTGGGCTGCTGGATTGGGACATGCTGATATTGTTAGATTATTCATTAGACATAGAGCAAATATAGAGGCTCGAGATAAAAATAATTTTACCCCACTTCATTGTGCTGCTGAACATGGACATGTTAATGTTGTTGAAGAATTACTTAAAAATGGAGCAAGTATAAAGGCTCTAGATAAGAATGACGCTACCCCACTTCATATAGCTGCTGCATATGGACATGTTGATATTGTTCAAGCATTACTTGATGCTGGAGCAAAGATAGAGGCTCTAGATAGAAATGAACTTACCCCACTTTGTTGGGCTGTTATAGAGGGACGTATTGATGTTGTTAAAGAATTGCTAAGAGCTGTTGAAGGTAGACGTAGAGCAAATACAGAGGTTCGATATGGAAATGGACATACCCCACTTCATATAGCTATTACGCTTGGGCATATTAATATTGTTAGAGAATTACTTAAAGCTGGAGCAAATACAAAGGCTCGAGGTGTCGATAAACTTACCCCACTTGATTTTGCTATTGCATCTGGACATGCTGAAATTATTAGATGCTTACTTGGATGTGGAGCAACAGAGGCTCGAGGTGTCGATAAACTTACCCCACTTGGTTTTGCTTTTCAATCCAAAAATGCTGGTATTATTAGCAGATTAAGCGGCTGGAGAAATAGACATTAGATTTAGCTAGAGAAGCATGACATGTTGCTATTGTTGACTCATTCCAAATGTTTTTGGCCAACTATGTTTTGGGGGTTGTCATCATAGCTGGGGCTAAGTCTAGATGCTTTATAAAATTATTTTTTTTTATAATTGTTCTTTTGAAGATTGAGACATACACAAACAGAATATTTGCAAAATAAGTATATGGTAGAAACGCCAGACAATAGGATCAATCGTATCAATTGCTTATCCTCAATTGAAAACAAAATTGAGGATAAGCAAATTGATCCTGCTGTTAAACTATAACAATAAAAAAAAGCATTTAAGACTTAGCCTTTCCCATAAAATCACTTTTTTTAAAAAAAACTTTCTAAAAACCCCTGGTAACATACTAACCGCAGATACGTTGAAAAAAAAGATAGAAAAAATTAAAATAAAACTTGAAATGTTGAAGAACATTATTATTATAATTATTATTATCTTTGTTAGATTATTTTAAAGGAAGTAAAGGAAGTAAAGAAAATGAAAAGATTTTATAAAACTACAGCGCTGCTTGTTTCATTATTGGGGATAAGCAATATTTCTTGTGGGGAATTAGGTGGCGCAATAGCAATACATGAAACAGAGGAAATAGGCCAAGCAAGGCTACACTTTATAGAAGGGGTTGGAGAATTGTTGAAAAATGGCGAAGATTATTTTAAAGAACACCTAGCAAAGTGGATTATAGTAGCAGTAGTAGTGGGAAGAGAAGTTTTTTCTCTTTATAGATGGTGGAGTGCTGTTCCTGTTCTTACTAAAGGAGATGTAACGCAATTTTTTGCTTTAACTGGAAGAAGATATTACGGACCTGCTTGGAAATTCATTTCTGAATCTAAAAAGAAGTATGCTAAAGATGTTTGTGGAGAAACTCTACTTCATAAAGCAGTTTATAGAGGGGATATAGGAGCTATTCTAGTATTACTTGCTGCTGGAGCAAATAAAGATGCTAGAGATAATGTGGGAAGGACACCACTTCATAAAGCAGCTAATGAAGGGTATGCAGGAACTGTTCAAGTATTAGTTGATGCCGGGGCAGATAAAGATCTTACACCCCTGCATAAAAATATCTCTTATAAACCCCTGTTTACAAGGATCATTTTTTTTTAACAGTAGAAAACAAGCCTTTTATTTTTTTGATAAAATATATTTTATTAACTTATT
>JAITOG010000027.1 GCA_031290075.1 Holosporales bacterium
GCCCCAGTACAGGTCGGTTCCGAAGACGGTCAAAAATTACTTCAAGAAGTATTGAAATGGTCGATTTGTCATTGCTGCTATTATATCATTTCCAGCATGGAAATTTGTTTGAAATGATGTAGTATGCGTTCACCAACTAGTTAAGTAAATGTCTCAAAGTACTCATAATTAATACTTCCTCTCTCTAAATATAAAATACAAACTCTATGAGTTTATATCATATTTATTTGAGAACTAAAAGACCCTGCACTACGTTATAATTAAACAAAATTCTTATTTTAATTTTTAGTAAGTCGCTATATAATGAAAAAAGTAGGAGTCGAAGAATTTTATGTTGAGTTTTATGAATTTTCGAAATGCATTGTTGTGTTCTATTGGAGCATTTGTTTTAGTCGGCTGTGAAAAAGTGGAAAATTCTAACAGTTCACGAGAAGAGAAAATTAAAAAAATTGCAAGGGAAGTTGTATCAGAAATTTTAGAGAATGAACCAGAGAGGCTTCTTAAAGCCATGGAAGCTGGAGTGCAAAAACAACAGCAGCAAGCTACAAAAAAGATTGAAGCTATGGCAACTGAATCTCAGCAAAAATTTTGGAGTTCAAAGTTAGTAATTGGAAACAAAGATGCTAAATTAAAACTCTGTATATTTTTCGACCCACTTGAGCCAGTTTCTCAAAAATTCAGGGAAGACGTTATGGAGCAAATAGCTAAAGAACGCAGTGATGTTGGTTTTTTCCTTATACCTGTTAGTATTTACAGTGGTGGAGAAGCCGATAGACCAGGACCAAACTCAATTTTAGCCGCACAATCTATCATTACTGCTTGTTGGCAGAGTCCTGCGAAAGCTATTGCTTTATGGGGGAAAATGCCATCTTTAGAAAAAGAACTATCTGAAACAATTTTACTAGGAATAGCTAAGGAAGTTGGACTTGATTCAGAAAAATTAAAAGTTGATATTAAAAGCAACACTGCACACGAAACTTTAGTAGCTAATGGGCAATTAGCTGTACAAATTGGAATTCCTTTACAATTACCTGTAATTTTCATCAGGAAATTGGATGGAGGGTTAGAGTATATTCCTCCATTTATAAAAGAAAAAATGGTTTTAGTTTTGGATGCTGTTAATAATGATAAGCCTTGGGAAATGGCCTTGGTCGATTCTGTGCATAAACAACCATCTGTAAAGAGAAATCCTGAACCAAAAGAAGATGGGGAAAGTGCAGAAAATGAGAGAAAATTAAAACAAAAATAAAGTAATCTTTTTTTATTATACTATAGATAATAGACTTCCTTCGAAAGCAATTTCTTCTAGCAAAGTTGAAGGAGCATACGAAGTGCAGAACCGGAGTGTATTAGATACATGAGGATTCGAGCATAGAAGCGACGAACAAATTTGCTAGAAGAAATTGCTTTCGAAGGAAGTTTAATGAAAATTATCGGTTTAGATCCAGGGTTAAGATTTACAGGGTGGGGAGTAATAGAAGCTTACTGTGGTAGAGAATGTTCTTATGTTAAGCATGGAGTTATTTCTGTTCCCATTTCGTTGTCCTTGCCAGAGCGCTTAAAATATATTTTTTTTGAACTTAAAGAACTTATAAATTCAACAGATATTGATGAAGTAGCAGTTGAAGAGATTTTTGTAAATAATAATGGAAAATCTACTATGAAGCTATGTATGGCCAGGGGAGTTGTTGTACTTGTTCCAAAACTTTGTAATAAAGAAATATTTGAATATACAGCAAATAAAATTAAAAAGACTGTTGTTGGTTATGGACATGCTTCAAAAGATGAAATAAAAAAAATGTTAAAATACACTCTTTTAAATTTTAAGGAAGATAAGAACGAAAAATCAGATGGTACAGATGCATTAGCTGTTGCGTTGTGTCATGCGCAACATAGGCAGGTATTAGATCTTGTAAGTTAGGTGGTGAAATTGAAATACACCTAAACCCCAAAGAATGCGGATTTTAATTGCTGCCAATCCTTGAAAACCAAGAAATTTGAATCCGCAATTTTTTGGGGTTTGGGTATACACATCTTCATGTTTTAAGGAAAAGTATTTTTTAGCTGATATTTTGAAAATAGGGATACTGAAACCATTAATATCAGCACCCCATTTTAAAATTCTTGAAAGTTTTTTCATTTTCATTACAGCATTCTGTTTTCTTCAGCTCTTTCTAAGAGAATTTAATTAAATTAAAATTTTTTCACCACAGCACCATACCTTTTCTTCTTCGTCGTCGCTAGAAAGGGCAACAGCGTCTTTGCTCGATGAGCTACAAATAAGCTTGGATATTAACATGTTCCCATAAAGCAGCTATATCATGGGGTATATCCATTTTAATCTCTAGCATTTACACCTGCTCCAATGCGAAGTAATAATTCGACAATTTCATAGATCTACCTTGACCTTTAGGAAAAGCAACACATGCCGATAGAACAGCTTAGTGAAGTGGGGTATATTTATTCCAAGTTCTAGCATTTACATTTGTCTAGTATTTGCATTTGGTTGTAATATGCGAACAATATCTTCATATCCATATTCAGCAGCTATATCACATGGTGTCCTTCCATTCTGATCTCTAGCATTTTTATCTGCTCCAGCATCAATTAATACTCTAACAGCTTCTGTATGCCTTCCAGCAGCTACATGATGAAGTGGTGTCATTCCATTAGTATCTCTAGCATTTTTATCTGCTCCAGCATCAATTAATACTCTAATAGTTTTTGCATCCCCAAAAAAAGTTGCATAATGAAGTGGTGTCATTCCATTAGGATCTATAGCATTTTTATTTGCTCCAGCATCAATTAATACTTTAATAACTTCTGTATACGCATAAAAAGCTGCGTCATGAAGTGGTGTACTTCCATCATCGAATATAGTACCTACGAAAGATATAATTTCTTTGCCGTCCTGAAGTGCAGCAAAAAATTCTGCTTTACGTACATCGGGAGCAGAAAAAAATAGGGCTTGGTCTGCCATATGTTCTGCCTCTGCGCCATGAAATGTTTCGCAAGAAAAATTGCTTATTCCCAATAATGAAACAAGCGCCATAGTTTTATAAAATCTTTTCATTTTATATCTCCTTTAAAAAAATCTAACCAAATAACCATATTGATAATATAATGATGCTTATTTTACATTTCAAGTAAAAAATGAAAAAGTTTTTTAAAAATTAAGAGTAAAACATGTAATTCGCAAGTATTTATCTAAAATTTTATATATTTTAAAAATCTCAAAAACATAATGGCTTCTTGAATTCCCCCAGTTTTATTTGGTGAATATATCGAATTTTATTAAAAATTAAGTATTTTTAAACATTTCTTTTCTACTCTAAAAATAGGTTTTGTTTTTAGAAGCTGTCTTCATGGATTATTTTAATTGGTGTTTTTTACGTCAAATCCGGTGCTCGAATCCT
>JAITOG010000066.1 GCA_031290075.1 Holosporales bacterium
ATTAATTATGAGTACTTTAAAGGAAACGTTACAGCAAACTTAGCGATTCTGGTTAAAGCTAAGAAAAAACCTGAAAATTCAAAAAGATTGATCCTGAAAAACTGGCCATTCTTTTGAAAGAGAATCCCGATCTTTTTCAACGAGAATTAGCGGAACATTTCGGAGTTGTACGTTCTTCAATTCAATTGGTTGACGCATAATACTAACAATAAATTTCGAAGTTAATAAAAAAAAATATTTCTAAAATATTCAAAAGTAAAGATAGATTTTAAGTTTTCTTTACGATTTCTGAAATCATCCTTAGCACTTTATGGCCATGAGTTGTTCCTGTCGCAATATCTTCCATTAGTTCTGGAAGATTTTTCTCCCCCCAATTAGCAACAAGTTTCACTATATACGGGCCAGGACTTTGAGGGTCAATTTCAAGAAGGAAATCTGCCAAATCGCTGAGTGCCTTGTAGGCATCGTTTTTTCCAGAAATTGTGACTCCTTCTTCTGATGTCTGCCCAACAATTTGTCCTTTTTTCTGCGTTTCAGTATTCTCAACTATTTCAGATATATCTTCAAAATTTTTCTCGTTTTTATTGAGATTTTCTTGAACTATTTCAGGTGGTTCAATTATCTCAATTTGCTCCTGATTATTTGGAGTAGAGGGAAGAGCAAAATTACAAATTTTCTTTACATCTTCTAATAAATTTTTAATTTTTGTAAAAGCAGGTTCTTGATTATTACATTTTTGTAAAAAAAAATTTTCACTGTCAGCTATACATTGCTCAATAGATAAAATTGTATCATTAGTATGTTGTATATAATCAATAGGAATTTGCTTTAAAAGCTGCCTAAATCTTTTTAAAGTTATTGTATTTGAATTTTCAGATTGTGCTCTTCCAGAGCGCCTTTCAACTGCATCAATATTTAAAGCTGTATGCCATACAGCTAGATTAATAGTATCAGGTGTTATAGGATTTTGTTTATTAAAAGGGAAAAACATCATGCTATCCCCTATTTTTTCTACAAACCATTCTAAAATTCTTACTCTATGTTCAATATTTGTTTCAGAGTCTTCTTCAGTAATTAATGGATAACATTTATCCCAATGATTTTGACAAAATTTATTAAAAAAAAGAAAAGTTGTTTTAAGGCCATTCCACCCTTCTAAGTGGCACCAAGCTTCACACAACCAGCAAACTATTTGAAGATCACATGTTTCTTTTTTTAAAACATTTACACATAAATTTTGTACATCTTCCCAATCTGCTTTTTTTAACTCTCTTTCCCAAATTCCCATAGAAAGATAGGCTTCCTCTTCAGAGCGGGAGTTTCTTATTTTATCGTATATTGGATCATATTTTAGATCTTTTCCTGGTCCATCGCTGGGTAAGGCATCTAATATTTCTTTAAAAGAAGCAAGCATTACAAGCGCTGTAAAAACCCCCTATAAAAAAAGTATGTGGGATTCCCAGGGAAAATGCAAGGCAACCCCATTTTCTTAAAGACAGGTTCTTATTTTCTGTTTTATTCCCCTGCGTTAACTGTATTTTTGCCATAATTTGTTATAGTACAAGTTTGCCCCGTAACTACTCCAGTTGTTTGCTTCCTTTGATATACGGTATTAGTTCTTTTTATTGCAGTAAATCCAGCAACAATAAAATCATTTGCTGATGTAATGTAATTCCAATGGCAATACTTAAAATCTATGGTTTGATTTTTTCCAACCATTTCTTCTCCAACACGCACAAGCCTAGCAATTGTTATGATTGGAGTAATTAAACCATCAGAGACAGCTTTAGTTATATATACTTTATGTTTTCCATTTTGTAATACTAAATGGATTGTTGAAGCCCACATTGTTCCAGATGGATAATATACAGTTTCTGGTGACTCTAAAATATTATGCGAGCAATCATATAGAAAACCGCATAATCTTACACATTTGGTAAGAGGAACCCCATCCATTTGCGTGCCAGATAAAGTTGATTCTGTTTTCAATGCTTCGTCTGAATCATCTCGAAAACTTACTACCCAATCAGGAATTTCTGTTCCTAAAGAATGATCATGTGTATTCGCACTTTTAGAAAGAGGAATTCGCAGTCCTGATATTCCAGGAACTTCAAGTATCGGATATTGTTCTACTGATGCCATGCTTCCCCCCTTTTAAAAAAATAATAAAAATTCCCTGTATCCATAGAATTACTGCTTTAAACGACTCCAGACGGAGTTCCGTCTTGGTTATATACATTAATATCCTCTTCAATTTTAAGCGTTCTTATTTGAAAAATTACATAATCTAACACTTGCATAAAATGGGATACGTAGCATGTGTAAAATATTTTTTTTTCTAATTGAAGAAATGCACTGTTAACCCATCCCTTTCTTATAATAGTTATAAGATTCAGACAAGTTCCATTATTCATACACTGTTCTAAAACTGGGAAACGGGAATCTAATTGTACAATTATACGTAAATCCGATGTGTGCGTAGAGGCTTCAGGGAAAAAATTAGTAGTAGCATTTCCTATCGTTTCTCTGGAATGGCTGTGATAGACTCCAAAAAGTATAAATTTATCTGAAATTCCGCTAATTATCATTTCCCATTCATGCGTTGCTTTTGAGATACCAGACTGCTCATTATTTTCTTTGTTTCCTACAATCGGAAGTTTTAAAGACTTTCGGCCAGGAACATTAAATACTTGAAAATTCGTAGCAGCCATAAATTTTTTAATAATTACAACCCTTACTTTAAGTATTACATCATTTTATATTCAGTACAATACTTTTTATTTAAGGTTAAAAAAGTATTAAAAAAGTGTAAAATTTTCAATAATTATTTTTATATAAAAATGTCAAAATAATTTAAAAATGTATTTTTTTTTAAAATTTATATTTTTTTAAGCTAAATTTAAAAAAAAATTAATTTAATACATTTTACAATTAATTATAAAATGTTGTTTTTAAAGTATTAAGCATGAATTATATTTTTATTTTATTTAATATGTTTTTCATATGTAGCTGCGTTGCAACTGATATGAATTTAACCTTAGAAGCCGAAAAAACTCCTTTTTCAAGTAGTATGGAAGGAGAGGTACTATATAATCAAACTCCTACAGAGCGATCTATTTCATATTTTATACCCAGTGGCGGTGAAATGCAGTCTGAATTCTCTAGCGAGTCTGCTGGATTAGAAGGCGATAAATCCGAGGATTCTACTGCGAATGGGCATAAATCTTCTAAATTTTTGGAAGGACTAAGTAATAAGATATACAAAAAATTTATTGAAGATATACCTAATCGCAATGAAACTCAGGTTGGAAATTTCAGCGAATCTGCCAACACTGAACATGACGAAATCCAAGGTTCTAATACGAATTGGTATAGTTACAAAAGTAAAGAAGACGATAAAATTGATTTAGTTGTTTTGTGGTCTGATGGAAGTGAGCCAAAATTTGCAGCAAAGAAAAACTATTGGCATAAAAAAATTAAAGGAAAGCCTGTAAATTCTTCGTCCTTATGCAGAACCAGAGATAACAACGAACTAAAATTTTTATTACGTTCTGTTGAAAAATATGTTCCTTGGATTAACAATATTTTTATTGTTGTTGATGATCAAATACCAAAATGGTTAAATATCTCTCATCCGCAAATGCATATAATTGACATTAAAGATATTATTCCAAGTAAAATTCTTCCAATATTTAATTCAAATGTTATAGAATCGTTTTTACCGTTTATTCCGGAATTATCTGAAAAATTTTTGTATGCGAATGATGATATGTTTTTCGGTGACTTTGTTTCAAAAGATTTTTTCTTTGATGATGATAAACCTATAGTGAGATTTAAAAGAGAGTTTACTGGAGGAAGTTATTATAAGAAAATCTTACTTGATGCATATGATTCGATAGCTAAAAGATATAATGTATCGTTTAAGAAGCTTTTGCCGCATCACAATATAGATGCTTACTTAAAATCAAATTTTCTAGAGTGTATAAAGGAATTTAAAAATGGATATAATATTTGTAGGAAAAATAAATTTAGAGGGATAGGGGATGTTCAAAGGCTTTTGGTTAGTTTATACGGAATTGTAAAAGGAACTGCAATTTCAAAAGTTGCAACCTTTTCAGAATCAATGTACACAACACCAAACACATTAATAAGGCATATAAGAAACTTAAAAGCTAATCCTCCGAAATTATTTTGTGTAAATGATAATGAGAGAGCCACTGAAGATGAAAAAAGAGAAATGGAAGTATTGCTAGAGCAAATTTTCCTTCAAAAATCAAATTTTGAGCTTTAAACCCTAACTACCCGGACTTTTTAAATAGCTTTTTTTAAAGCATCGGGTGGTTAGGGGGTAAATTTAGGAAAAAAGAGAGTTTAAAATTTTCTGTAGTCAACCGTATTTTTAGATACAAAATTAAGAGGAAAAATATTATTAACTCTCAGAGTTTATACCCTCTCCACCAAAGATTAAAGATTTTTTAGGGAAGGAAAGATGCTGAAATAAAAGTTTAACTTTCTTTAAAAATCTAAATCATTAGGTGGAGGGGGTATATTTATATATATTCTGCTTATTTTTAGCTTAATTTTGTATCTAAAAATACATTTGATTAATACAATATTACTAATTGATTTTATATTATATAAATGTAATAATTTAAATAGAAAAAGTATTTAAATGTTTAAAAATTACTTTTATATTATGAGTAAACAAATTGTATATTTTTTAGTTTGGATTTGCTGTATAGGATTATTATCAGCATTTTACTTTTTTGCAGATCCAATTAGCCCAAATAATACGGGGTTATCGTATCAAATTGAGCAAGTTGTTAAATCTATTATTATGGTTATTGTTGGTTTGATTACAGCAAGATTTATTGTTATTACTTTTTTAAAGCCAATTGAAAAAAAACGCTCAAAACCTCTTCCTAAAATTGTAAAAGATTTATTGATGGTTATAGTTTTTGCTGCTGTTGCAATGTATGTTTTATTGGTTATTTACGATAAGAATATTAGTTGGTTATTTACAACAATAGGATCTGCCGTTCTTTTGCTTGGTTACGTTGCTCAAGATACAGCAAAAGATGTTATTGCTGGTGTTATTATAGATGTAAAAAGAATTTTTGAAGTTGGAGACTGGATTAAAAAACCAGATGGAGAGATTGCTAAGGTTGTAAGAATAGGATTACTTGATACTGAAGTTCAAACTCCAGACGGAATAGTAACAAGCATTTTTAATAGTGCAATAACGAAGGAAGTATTTACAAACATTAGTAGACCAACTCCAGATTTTTGGCTTAAATTATCAATTGCTTTAGCACAAGATCTTCCAGTAAAAAGAGCCGCAAGGCTACTTCAAGCGGCGGCAATGTCAGCTGAAGGGGTGTGGAAACAACAGGTTTCTGTTTTTGCTTCGGAAGCTGCTGGAGGTAATGTTATTTATGATGTGCGATATAAAATTGGAAGTTATAGTGAGCTTATTAAAGTTCGACACAATGTTATAAATGCTATAACAACGCGATTAGCGCAATATGGGCTTGCAATTGCTGAAGATGGTGGAGTCCAAACTATTATTCAAAAGGAACCAGAACCAGTACCGCATGAAATGGCAACAGCGCTTGATGTTGTGAATTTTGTAAGTTTATTTACAGAATGTACACTTCAACAAAAGAAGGAAATTGCAAAATTTTTAACTCCGCGGGAATATGCGCCTGGAGAAATTATCATTGAAGAAAAGTCTTTTGGAGCTACAATGCACTTTATTGCGGAAGGGGTTGTTGAGGTTTCTGTTTCTGTAACACCTCCAAAAGAGGAAAAGGTTGAAGAGGAAAAAAGAAAAATAGGGGGAAAAAAGATAAAAAAAGCAAAAAAATCGAAAAAAGTAAAAAAAGATGAAGAAAAACCAAAAGAGGAAGAAAAGAAGGAAGAACCTGAAATAGTTCGTTGTCACATTTGCTATATTTCCAATAATAGTTTTTTTGGAGAGAATGGTGTGCTGTATGATTCTCCGAGAAATGCAAGAGTTTCCGCATATTCGAATACACTATTATATGAGCTTACAAAAGATAGTTTAGTCAAAATTGTAACAAAAAACCCAGAAATATTGGAAAAAATAACAGATGTTATTGTGGCAAGAACAGCAGAAAGAGAAGCTATAAAGGAAGATAAAATGAATTCTCTTAAAAAAGTCGAGGATACAAAATCGAAATTCCTTGCTGCATTTAAGAAATTTTTAGGTATTTAGCCAACGCCCCAGGGCTAAGTCCTAAATGTTTTTTTTGATTGTTATACTTTTTTGCAAATATTCTGTTTGAGTATAAAACAAGTAATGTCTCAATCTTTAAAAGAACAATTATAAATAAAATAATTTTATAAAGCATCTGGGACTTAGCCCTGGCCAACGCCCAAGCTTTTAAAAAAATTCTTCAAAAACCCGTTCTTTTTGTCAAGGTGCTCCGCCGTACAAGGATACAGCTTCGTTTAGCGCTCCGCCCTTATGGAAAATGCTTAGAGGAACAGGGCCTACGCATGAGATTTTCGAATAGACGAAAAAATATAAAAAGGCTATAGATTTAGAAGGTTTATGCTTTTTAAAAGAGAGTGACATGGAAACGTTACAACAAATTTTTTCT
>JAITOG010000096.1 GCA_031290075.1 Holosporales bacterium
ATATATTCACCAAGTAAAACTGGGGGAATTCAAGAAGCCATTATGTTTTTGAGATTTTTAAAATATATAAAATTTTAGATAAATACTTGTGAACTACATATTTTACTCTTGATTTTAAATAAAATTCCATTTTTTACTTGAAATTTAAAAGAAGCATCATTATATATACTATATACTCTTCCACCTAACGATTGAGATTTTCAAAGAAGGTTAAGCTTTTATTTTTCGCTTCCGCCTTCCCTCAAAAATTCTCAGTCTTTAGTGGAGATGGTATATTGTTGTTTAATAACTGTGTTCACATTTAACTTTTCGGCCTTTGAAGGCTCTGCAGCGCAGAGGCCCAAAATTGTAAAAATCAATTAATGAACAGGGTTAATTTTTTAAAGGAGATATAAAATGAAAAGATTTTATAAAACTATGGCGCTTGTTTCATTATTGGGGATAAGCAATTTTTCTTACGGAACATTTCATGGCGCAAGGGCAGGATGGACACCACTTCATGACGTAGCTTATGAAGGGAATGTAAGAAGTGTTAGAGGATTCCTTGATTTTGGAGCAAATATGAACGTAGATGTTCAAGATAATTACGGAAATACCCCACTTCATTGTGCAATTTTTGGAAGGCAGATAGAAGTTGTTAAAGTATTACTTGCTGCTCAAGCAGATATAAATGCTCAAAATAGTGAGGGAAGGACACCACTTCATATAGCAGTTGAGGGAAGGCAGATAGAAATTGCTAAAGTATTACTTATTGTTGGAGCAAATAAAAATATTGCAGATAATGAGAGATATCTACCACGTGATTTTGTACGTAAAGGAACCTTAGGGCATTTGTTACGTGTTGTTTAAGTTCAAACGTGAGACAAAATTAATGTTGTTAAGAACGGAAATATCGTTGATAATTTGAAAAGTTATCAACATATTTCGTTCTAATAAAAAGGTCTCTAGAATAAAATATTAATACATTTATTCATGGAGACCTTTATGCAAATATACTATACTGCACCTTAAAATTTTAGACCTTTATAGGCTAGTTACGCCAGAAAAAAGTAAAACCGAATTTGAAAAAGTTTGTTTTGAAGCAGTTAACAAATGGGAATCTCTTCGCCAAGAGAAGATAAAAGCAAAAAAATCCAATCTATTCTTGGAGTTAGCCGAGCTATCTATTACAGACGAAAAAGCTTTTTACAAAACAAAGTTATCAAAAGCAAATGTTCAAAAAATCAAGATTTGGCAAGGATATTAAAAATCTCATTTTACAGTTAAGAAAGGGAGAACCCAATTTATGGAAAATTTAAAATCTCTGTAACTTTAAAACGTGATTACGGAATAAAGATAAGTGAAAGCAGCGTTGGAAGAATTCTGAAAGAACTAAAAGCTCCAAAATCTGCTTCAGCTCTGCGAACAAAACGAAAACGGATTTTCAAGAAGCATGCAAAACCTTGGGTTTTTAAACCATATAAAGACATAGAAATTGGAGAAAGTGTGCAAATAGATCATATGACAGTTAGCAAAAATGGAATAGCAGTTTTGGTGCATGGGAACGTCATTCTAAATTTATATATGCGAATTTGTTATAGAGATGCCACAAGCCATACAGCTAAGAAATTCTTGATGGGATTTGTAAAAAAAGTTCCGTTCAAAATTAAATCAATTCAGATAGATGGAGGATAAAAGTTCATGCTGGAATTTGAAGAAGCCTGCGAAGAGCAAAGAATTCCGTTATTTGTACTGCCTCCAGCAAAGCCAAAATATAATGGAGGAGTAGAAAGGAGTAATATAATATTCAGAGAAGAGTTTTATAATAGAAGCGATTTACAAGAGTCATCACTAATGGAAATTAGAAGAGAATTACTTTAAAACGTAGAAAAATACAATACTTATACCCAAACCCCAAAAAATTGCGGATTCAAACTTCTTTGGTTTCAAGGGATTGGCAGCAATTAAAATCCGCATTCTTTGGGAGCCCCAGTATATAGGCCTCATTTTCACTTGAAAGGACTTACCCCAAGAGTTATATTGAGACTGTTCTGGAGGCTCAAAATGTGTCTCATAATCTTATGAACTTACACATTTTTAAAAGTATTTGGCTAAAAGCTCAGAAATGGTATCATTGAAAACAGGTGGAATTGAAATGGAACGCATGACAGCACCATTCCCTTACAAATCAGCTTTAGGAGATTCAAAAAAATGGCTAAAATTCTTTTAACTGGCGATAGACCCAGCGGAAAATTACATCTTGGACATTATGTTGGTTCTTTACAAAATAGGGTTGCTCTTCAACATCAATATGAATCTTATATTTTTGTAGCTGATGTTCAGGCATTAACTGACAATTTTGAAAATCCAAATTTAGTTAAAGAATCGGTTTATGAAGTTATTTTAGATTACTTATCTGTTGGAATAGATCCAAATATTGCAACGATTTATATACAATCACAAATTCCCGAAATCTCCGAATTAACAATTTATTACATGAATTTAGTAACTCATTCAAGATTAGAAAGGAACCCAACAGTTAAAACTGAATTAATTCAAAAAGGTTTGGAAGAATCGTTTTCTGTGGGATTTCTATGTTATCCGATAAATCAAGCTGCTGATATTACAGCTGTTGAGGGAGAAATTATTCCAGTTGGAGAGGATCAGCAGCCTATGATAGAACAAACCAATGAAATTGTCCGCCGTTTTAATAGAATCTATGGCGAGGGAATTTTGAAGGAATGCGAAGCATTAATTGGCAAAGTCGGCCGCTTACCAGGAATAGATGGACGCGGCAAAGCAAGCAAATCTTTAAAAAATGCCATATTCCTTTCAGATGAAAGAGACATTATTAAAGATAAAGTTTTTGCTATGTATACTGATCCTAACCACATTAAAGTAAGTGATCCGGGAAAAGTTGAGGGAAATATTGTTTTTGCTTATTTAGACGTTTTTCATGAAGATAAGGAAGAAATAGATTCTTTAAAGAAATCTTATCAAAAAGGCGGTCTTGGCGACGTTCAAATAAAGTCTATTCTTTTTTCTAGCCTTGAAAAGATTTTATTCCCTATTAGAGAAAAAAGGAAAACCATAAGCAAAGATTTTGTTATGGATATTGCGTTAAATGGTTCAAAGAAAGCAAGAAAAAAAGCAATGGTAACATTAGAAAAAGTTAGAGCAGCTATTGGGATAAAGTACGCGTAGTTACTCCTTGCAAACAAGCTAATACATGCCCAAGCTTAGTCTTCAGGTCTTTTCTGTGGGTAACAATATCTATCATTCCATGCTTCTGCAAAAATTCAGCCCGTTGAAAGTTAGAAGGCAAAGTTTGTTTAATTGTTTCTTCAATCACGCGTGGCCCCGCAAAGCCAATTAAAGCTCCTTCTTCCGCTATAGAAACATCCCCTAACATCGCAAAAGAAGCGCTTACTCCTCCCATTGTTGGATCAGTCAAAACAGTAATAAATGGTATCCTCATTTCGTGTAATTTTTCCACGGAAATAACGGTTACGGGCATTTGCATTAAGGCAATAATTCCTTCTTGCATACAGGCTCCTCCTGAAGCTGTAACACAAACAAAAGGAATATTGTGCTTTATTGTGCGTTCCACAGCCCTTCGAAAAGCTTGCCCAACAAAAGCTCCCATAGATCCTCCTATGAAAGCAAAATTCATTACAAATAAAACAATCCTTTGCCCGCAAATTCGTCCTGTAGCTGCTAATATTGCGCTTTTTTGGCCAGTTTTTTCCATATTTTCTTTTAAACGGTCTTTATACTTTTTTAAATCCTTAAATTCTAATGGATCTTCTATGTATGGCGGATCGGGAAGCAATTGATAATTTTGTTCATCAAACAGTTGGTTCATTCGTTCTTTTGACGATAAACGTACGTGATAAGAGCAATTGGGGCATACTTTTAAATTATTATTTAATTCTCTGTGGAATATCATTTGCTCGCATTTTGGACATTTCCACCACAAATCATCAGGTATACTTTTCTGCTGATTCCCGATAAATGCTTTTATTTTTGGACGAACAAAATCCGTTAGCCAATTCATAAAATCTTACCTAAACATCAAGCGCAACACGCTGTAAATTTTATCACAATACAGGAGGAAAACGTACTTGCAATTAATGGCGCAATCCAAGCCTTTCTACTAAAGTTTTAAATCTGGAAAAATCTGTTCTTTTCAAATAATCCAAAAGACGCCGCCGCCCACTAACCAACATTAATAATCCACGCCTTGAGTGGAAATCTTTTTTGTGACTCTTCATATGTTCGGTAATATTGCTTATTCTTTCGGTTAAAATTGCAACTTGAACTTCAGCTGAACCTGTATCTCCTTCTTTTATTGCAAATGATTTAATTAATTCTTGTTTTTTTTCTTTAGTAATCGACATCTTAACTCTCCTTTCGAAAATGTATCAAAAAATAAAAACCTCCAGGATGTCGCCCAGAACTGTTTTTAATTTAAAAAACTTACAATTATTTATGCACCAATTATTGTAAAAAGTCCATATTATTCCATCAATCAGGCAGGGCAATTGCTTAGCAATATTTAAAATAAAAACGTATAACAATTAAGAAAGAAAATAAAGTCAGATTTGTTTTTTAAAAGTTCATCTGGAATATTTGTAACACATTTTAATTTTAGAATATTTAATGCTATACCCAAACCCCAAAAAATTGCGAATTCAAACTTCTTGGGTTTCAAGGATTGGCAGCAATTAAAATCCGCATTCTTTTTGGGGCTCCAGGTATATATGGATGTCGGGTGATTTTAAGCTTATGCTCCCTTTCTTAATGCCTCTACAGGGTCAAGTTTAGCGGCTCTTAGTGAAGGATAAATTGTTGCTAATATAGATAAAATTATTGTTAGCAATGATATAAAGCATACTTCGCTATAATCCAATTTTGTTGGAAAGTTTATAAGAAAATAAATTTCAGGATTAAATAATTGCACTTTAAAAAGACTCTGAATAAATGCAATAATTGTATTAAGATTTTTTGTGGCAATGATTCCAAGTATTATTCCAAGAATTGTTCCCAAAATGCCAATTGTTGCTCCTGTTATTAAAAAAATCCGCAAAATAGATTCTTGGCTTGCTCCCATAGTTTTCATGATAGCAATGTCGCTTGTTTTATCTTTTACTAACATTATAAGTCCAGAAATAATATTAAAAGATGCTATTAGTATAATTAAAGTTAAAATTAAAAACATAACATTGCGTTCAATTTGTAAAGCTTGAAAAAAACTAGAATCTCCAAATTTCCAGCCGATAGCTCTCAAATTTTCTTTTTGAACAATTTTGTTAATTTTTCCAACAATTTCATCATTTTTTTCAATTTTTTCTGTAAAAATTTCAATTTGTGTTAATTTTTGTTTCAAATCAAAAAAACTTTGTGCTTTTTTTAAAGGCATTAAAATTACATTTTTATCATATTCTGTCATACCAACTTCAAATGTTCCAACAACCTTAAATTCTTGCTGAAGTGGAACCATTCCAAATGGCGTTATTTTCCCTTGAGGATTTATAATAGAAATGCTGTTGCCAATATCAATAAACATTACTTCAGCCATTCTTTTCCCAATAATTACAGTGTTTTCTGAAAAATTCGATAAATCAGCAATTTTTAAACCATCAAAAATAAGTTGGCGCTTTTTCAGAACATCAGCAGTCATAGCTAAAATTACTGCTCCGCGGGTTTGATCTTGCGTAGAAATAACAGCGTGCTGCTCTATCATTGGACATACTGAAACAACGCCATCACAGACCTGTATTTCCTTTACAATTGCTTCATCTTCACGAATATTTGAACTTATTCCATGAACTATAACATGTCCCTTCATACCTATAATGCGGCTTAGCAATTCTTCCCGAAACCCCCCCATTACAGACATAACTATTATCAGCACAGCAACCCCTATACATATGCCAAGAAATGAAAATGCAGCAATAACAGATAAAAAACCATCACGCTTTTTAGAAACCAAATACCTATATGCTATAAATTTTTCCCATTTTAAAGATTTCTTTATAGGAATTTTATTATAAATGGGCATAAGTACGTTTATCTTTTAATTAGGTCAGTTCCTATATATTTTTGTAAAAGCTTTGGAACGGCAATAGAACCGTCTTTTTGTTGGTAATTTTCCATTATAGCTAAAACAGTTCGCCCAACAGCTAGTCCAGAGCCATTTAACGTGCAAACAAAATTAACTTTTTTATCACTTGTACGATATTTAGCTTCCATACGTCTTGCTTGAAAATTGCCGCACATAGAGCAACTTGAAATTTCGCGGTATTTATTTTGTCCAGGAAGCCAAACTTCAATATCGTACGTTTTTTTGGATGCAAACCCCATATCTCCGGTACATAAGCAAACAACCCTATAAGGCAATTCTAATTTTTGAAGAATGTTTTCAGCAGCTGCCGTCATCCTCTCGTGTTCAGCTTGTTCTTGTTCAGGAGTTGTTATACTTACAAGCTCAACCTTGCTAAATTGTTTAAGCCTAAAAATTCCTTGTATATCGCGTCCCGCGGAACCAGCTTCTGAACGGAAACATTGCGTATACGCTGTCATTCTTATTGGCAGATCCTTTTCCGCTATAATTTCTTCTCTAACCAAATTAGTTAGGGAAACTTCAGCTGTTGGGATGAGCCACATGTTATCAACAGTCTGAAATTGATCTAACCGAAATTTTGGTAATTGGGCCGTTCCATACATAATCTCTTCTTTAACAAGTTGAGGAACATAAATTTCTTGATATCCGTATTCTGCTGTATGGGTATCAAGCATGAATTGAGCAACTGCCCTTTCCAAACGTGCTAATGGCCCTATTAAAAGGGCAAAACGACTTCCAGATATTTTAACAGCTCTTTGAGTATCCAAATATCCAAGTTTTTCTCCTAAAACATGATGTTCCTCTGGAGTAAAATCAAAAGACGGTAATGTTCCCCATTTACAAATTTCGACATTATCATTTTCATCTTTTCCTATAGGGCAACTACTATCTGGAATATTAGGGATTTCAAGCATCTTTTCTTTAAATTTTTTGCGAACCTGCTCAACTTCCTCTTCTTTTTTACTCAATTTTTCGCGAAGTTTAGCTCCTTCTTCCGCTATTCCAGTTTTATCTTTACTGCAGTTTTGCATAAGTTTTGCATGCTGATTCTTTTGTTCTTGAATCTCCTGAGTTTCCTTTATCGCTGAACGTAAAGCAATATCTAAAATAAGAAGCTCCTTAGAAATAGACTCTTTCCCTCTTGCAAGCATAGCTTGATCTAAAAGTTCTGGATTTTCTCTAATAATTTTTATATCTAACATTCAATCTCCAACTACAGAAAATACTAAATGGATTTCAGAACGTAATGATTTGGATAGTTATCTTTAACAAATTCACTTATTGATTGAATAACCCTATCAACAGTAGAATTCGTAGCCTCATCAAATGTACAAACCTGAATATCTGATTCTTTGTATACAGGATAGCACTGTTCAATAAGGCCTTCCAAAACCTCCCTTTGATTTCCATTTTGAATTAAAGGCCTATCAGTACGACGAGAAACCCTTGTAACTAATGTTTCCAAATCAGCATTAAGCCACACAGTTATAGCTTTTTCTTTTAAAAGTGTTTGCGTTTCTTTATCAAGAACAGACGCTCCTCCTGTTGCTAATACATGTGGTGGCTGGTCTAATAAACGAGCAATAACCCTGCGTTCTCCGTCCCTTAAAGATTTTTCTCCAAAAACTGAATAAATTTCTCTCATTGAACAACCTGCTGAAAATTCAACCTCTTGATCTGAATCAAAAAATTGCATTTCAAGTCTTTTTGCTAATCTTCTGCCAATACTTGTTTTCCCACTTCCAATCAAACCAACCAATGCTATTGTTTTTGGAGGCATAAAACTAATTGTTGGAGCTAATTTGCGTGGTTTATAAAATTCAGAAGGAACCATAATTTTATTCTCCAAATACTTAAACTAAAATTAATAACCCGAATAGAGAAAATTCTTCTCCCTTTTGTATTATACATACATTATCTTTAGTTTTTCAAAACATATTAATTAACTAATTCTTTGTTTAAACGAAAATAAACATTTTTAATGAAAAAAACTATGCTAGATCATGCTAAAATTAATAAAAAAATATATTTTAAAATATCCATGAAGACAGCTTCTTGCTATATGTTATAAACATATTTTATTCTTTTTCCTAATCTGCTTACAAATTTTTTCATTAACATATCTTCCTTTGATAAATATTGAAGTTGTTTTTCATCTCCAAAAATAACAGCTTCATCTCCAACTTTAACCCCGCCTATGTTCGTTATATCAACAATAGTTAAATCCATAGATACTTTCCCTAAAATAGGGGCACTTTTCCCCCCAATAATAAAATCTTTAAATACAGTATTCTGTGCATGAATAATTCCATCAGCATATCCACACGATACTGTTGCTAGGCGTTTTTCTTCTTTAGTTATGAAAGTCCAATCGTACCCAATTCCTTCACCTGGTTGAGCATCTTGTATTTGCAAAATTTTTCCATATATTTTAACTCCATTTTTAATGCCCGGCAAATAATTACTAAAGCCATAAAGTCCAACTCCAATCCTTACCATATCATGGTGCATGTGCGCTCCTTGCAAAGTTCCATTTGTTGCTGATAGCGAAAAAGAAATATCTGGAAATTTGTTTCGAATCTGTTTCACTTTTTCTATTTGTATTTTATTTGCAACGTGGTCAACAATTGAGTCTGCTACAAGATGAGACATAAAAAATCTCAAATCTATATATTCAAAATCATTTTTTTTTAAATTAACAAACTCTTCGTATGGTAAGCCAAGTCTACGCATACCTGTATCAATGTGCAAAATAGCTGGAAGTAATGTTTTTATGGATTTTGCATAATCATTCCAATCAATAATGTTTTGTAAAGTATTTAGAACAGGAATATATTTTTGTTCTTCATAAGATTTACACCAATTTTTCAAAAAAGGACCATTTAATACAAATAAACTATATTTATTTTCTCCAATTTCGTAACTAGGAAAAACATTTTGCTTATTCCATATACTTTTAGCTAAACTATCAGCTTCATCTGAGTAAGCTACAAAGAAATAGCGGCATCCTTCTTTAAATAAAGAATTTCCTATTTCATTGGCTCCAAGACCATATGCATCATCTTTTATAACAGCAGAGCAAATAGCTGGAGATACATACTCCGAAAAAATGCGATAATTATTTTTTATTCTATTAAGGTCGCACTCAACCCATATATAATCCTCTTTTTCTTTTTCCATATTTTTTGAAATATAATCAAGATCCACTTTATTTAATTTTTTTTAACCTATCTTTAGTTAAGTATACAATAAAATTTATAGTTTTTAATAAAAATTTATCTAAGAAGCTGTCTTCATGGATTATTTTAACTGAGGGTTTTAAAGGGAAAACGGAGCGCAGAACCGCAGAACAGGAGTGTACTGAATATAATTGGGGGAAATCTGTAATTTCCCCCAAACCCCATGAGGATTCAAGCACCAGATTTGACGTATACCGGGGCCCCCAAAGAATGCAGATTTTAATTGCTGCCAATCCTTAAAACCCAAGAAGTTTGAATCCGCAATTTTTTGGGGTTTGGGTATAAAACACCAGTTAAAATAATCCATAAAGACAAGTTCTAAGTAATAGATTCAATAATTAAAATAGCCCATACAGAAAAAATATTTTTTATATAAGATTTTACTTAATTTTTAATAAAATGCAATTATTCGAAAATTAAAACTGGGGGGTATACAAGAAGCCATTATGTTTTTGAGATTTTAAAAATATATAAAATTTTAGATAAATACTTGCGAATTACATATTCTATTCTTGATTTTTTTTTTTAAAAAATCCATTTTTTACTTGAAATTTAAAAGAAGCATCATTATATTACTAGTATAATTGTTTGTTTAATTATTTTAAAGGAGATATAAAATGAAAAGATTTTATAAAACTATGGCGCTTGTTTCATTATTGGGGATAAGCAATTTTTCTTACGGAACATTTCATGACGCAGAGGTAATGGGGCAAGATTTGGCTGCTCCTGTTCTTACTGAAGGAGCTGCAACGCAATTTTTTAATTTAAAAGATTACAAAAGTGCTTGGAATTCAATTTCTGAACCTGAATCTAAAAAGAAGTATGCTAAAGATGTTTTTGGAGAAACTCTACTTCATAAAGCAGCTTCTAGAGGGGATATTAGAGGTATTAAAGTATTAATTAATGCTGGAGCAGATGTAAATGCTGAAAATACATATACACGTACACCACTTTGTGTAGCAGCTGATTATGGACGTACAGAAGCTATTAAAGTATTACTTGCTGCTGGAGCAAGTAAAGAAGCTAAAGATAATTTTGGAAGGACACCACGTGATTTAGCACCTTCTGAAGAATTAAAGAGGTTGTTAGCCTAATTAATAATTATAGCAAGCAATAATGGAAATGGCCGTTAAGGGGGGGGTACTGAAAGGCTAGGATAAAGGCTTGCATGAATCTTTTAAAATTACTGCTTAGTTTGTTATTGGGCAATTGTAGTTTTTGAAGTACAAAGAATGATGAGGATTTTTAAAGAAGATTAAG
>JAITOG010000098.1 GCA_031290075.1 Holosporales bacterium
ATTTTGTGACTGATGATTATGAGGCGTATCACAAGCTGATTCCTGAGTATCAGCTGTTTACAGGGAAAGACCTAACGTATCCGATCGAGCAAGACAATAGCAATACTCGGCATTATATAGGTCGGTTCCGAAGACGGTCAAAAATTACTTCAAGAAGTATTGAAATGGTCGATTTGTCATTGCTGCTATTATATCATTTCCAGCATGGAAATTTGTTTGAAATGATGCAGTATACGCTCAACAACTAGTTAAGTAAATGTCTCAGATTTTACTTAATTTTTAATAAAATGCAATTATTCACCAAGTAAAACTAGGGGAATACAAGGGCCATTATGTTTTTGAGATTTTAAAAATATATAAAATTTTAGATAAATACTTGCAAACTCCGCATTCCACTCTTGACTTTTTAAAAAACTTTTTCATTTTTTACTTGAAATGTGAAAAGAATTAATATTATATTAACTATATTGCTGCTTTGGTTAATTTATTTTAAAGGAAGTATATAAAATGAAAAGATTTTATAAAACTACAGCGCTTGTTTCATTATTGGGAATAAGCAATTTTTCTTACGGAACATTACATGGCGCAGGGGCAATACATTCTGCTCCTCTAAACGCAATAGATTTTTTTGAGACATTTTATATTAGAGGACAACCCAACGAGAAATTTATAATACATTTAAAGGAAAGAGGTGTTGATGCTCTATTCGAAAGTCAAATAACAGCACTTCATTTTACTGCTACACATGGACTGAATGATATTGCTTACACATTATTATATCTTCTAAAAGCAAATGTAAATGCTAGAGATGGGTATGGACAGACACCACTTCATACAGCTATTATGAATAAAAGGTCCAGAGTTGCTCGCACGTTACTTGCTTCTCCAAAAATAGATGTAAATGCTAGAGATTTGTATGAACAGACACCACTTCATACAGCTGCTCAAAATGGATATACCGAAGTTGTTCGTATGTTACTTGCTTCTCCAAAAATAGATGTAAATGCTAGAGATTTGTATGGACAGACACCACTTCATATAGCTATTCAAAATGGCCATATCGAAGTTGTTCGCATGTTACTTGCTTCTCCAAAAGTAGAAGTAAATCCTAGAGATTTGTATGGACAGACACCACTTCATGAAGCTGTTCTATGGGTATGTAAAGCTCCTTATAGATCTACAGAAATTGTCGAATTATTACTTCGCTATGAAGCAGATAAATATGCTGAGACTCCTAATGGAAATATCCCATTTTATATAGCTGCTTCATGGGGACATGCTAATCTTCAAACATTATTATCAGAAAAATCCTTGGATCCATCGTTTTCTAATCCAGCAGAATCACTAGAGAATTCAGACTGCGTTTCACAGCCATTGGGTATATATCACAAAGTGCAGCCTAAATCCCTTTTTTAGAATCAAAGCTTACATACAAAGTCTAACATAATGAAATTTAAGATTTTATCTACTTGAAGAAACAAATGCCTTAAATAATGCCTTATCTATACCATTTATCAAAAATTCTGCATTCCACTGCACTCCTACACAAAACTTAGCCTTTGTTGATTCTATACCTTCAATAATCCTGTCTGATGACGAAATAGCGTTTATTTTTAAATGCTTACCTAATTTTTTGATAACCTGACTGTGATAACTATTTGTTTCTGTGTATAAAAATTTTGAATCATTTTTTAAAGGAATTTCGTGAAATTCGTCAGTTTTATTAATAAATTCAAAAATTTTTGTATTTTTTTCAATTTTAACTTCATGACAAGGTTTGAAAAGTGGAAGCTGTTGATGATCTTTAATTTCAATTTTTTCAAGGGATTCAATAAATAGTTGGGACAATGTTCCTTCGCAAATAACGTTAATTAAGTGCATTCCAGCATTTATTCCCAAAACTGGCTTGTTTGCATCAATCATCTTTTTTATCATTGCCCATTCAAATTGAGTTTTATTAGGTTTTGAAACATTTATTTTTCCGTAAGAATTCTCACCATAAAAAGTGGGATCTATATTTGAGCTTATTCCTGTTATTAATAAACCATCTATTGTTTTTATGTATTGATCTACATTCGACAAATTATAACATAATAAAATAGGAATTCCGCCTGCTCGTACAACAGCATCGCAATACCTTCTTCCTATTGCATACCAAGGGGATTCTGAATACCAAGAGCCATCAATATCTTCTTTTGGATCAATCATATCAATGGTAATTCCTATTACAGGAGTTATGCCATTATCATGCTTATAAGATGGTATTTCATAAATGTGTGATAAATCTGGTTTTATCATGGGCAAAACAAAAATAATGCATTCTATCAGCAATCTAGTATACCAAGCAGGAAAAAACAACTTTAGTATAAAGATAATTGTAATAAAGAATAAAATATTTGAGACATTTGCGTTGTTTGAGAAGGCGGTTGTGATTTTTGGCAAACTATAACTAATACCAAAATTCATGATTAATAATTCAGATGATTTTCCACAACCTCATAATCTGTAGGAGATTCACAAACACGATCTGTCTGATTAAATGTGGATTTTGGTATAAGGATGTTATTCAGTCTGTGTGCCATGTTTGCTATTTGTCAGATTAATTCAGGATTTTGGCCTTTGTACCTAACCACCCGGCGCTTTTAAAAAACTCTTTAAAAAGCGTTGGGTGGTTTAGGTTTGCCCATAACAAACTAAGCTTCAGGCTAGCTAGCAAACAACTCCCTTATCTTATCATTCGCCCGATCAAGCAGGTTTTCTCCCTTATTATTTTTAACATTTCTATCTGCATCAGCTTTAAGTAATACTCGAATAACTTTCACCCTCTTTTTATAAGTTGCAAAATAAAGCGGGGTTCTTCCCTCATTCTCTCTAGCATTTATAGATGCTCCTTTTTGAATTAATAGGTTAACAACTTTAGTACATCCATTTCCAGCAGCTACATGAAGTGGAGTAATCCCATTTTTTGTAGCATCTATAGATGCTCCTCTTTGAATTAATAGGTCAACAACTTGAGTATGTCCATTTCCAGCAGCTATATGAAGTGCTGTCCATTCAAATTCATCAAGTACTTTAACAAGAGTATCATTATTAGAAATTAATTCCTCAACCTTTTCGTAATTTCCTATTTTAACTGCCTCAAAAAAATCATT
The DNA here is from genome assembly GCA_031290075.1 of Holosporales bacterium. GTDB lineage: Bacteria > Pseudomonadota > Alphaproteobacteria > BNTO01 > BNTO01 > JAITOG01. Next base: position 3,153 of record JAITOG010000098.1, read on the forward strand.
TACCTCTTCAACAGTATCTTGTTCAACAGGAGCAGCAACAGGAACTTCTTGTTCAGAAACAGGAGCTTCTTCTCCTTTTTCTTCTTCAACAGCAGGAACAGGAGCTTCTTCTCCTTTTTCTTCTTCTTCAACAGCAGGAGCTTTTCCTTCTTCAGCAGGAACTTCTTGTTCAACAGGAGCAGCACGGTTTGACAACCATCTATAAAGATAAACAAAGCCCCAAATAGTAAGTCCTATTCCAACTACTCCTCCTACTACTCCTACTACACACCCTACTGGGTGTTCTTTAAAACAATTTTTGCCATTTTTCCACAATTCTCTAACCCTTTCCATAGGGTGTATTGCTTGGCCTATTCCCTCTGTTTCATGTATTGCTCTTGCGTCACGTGCTGCCCCGCAAGAAACATTGCTTATTCCTAATAACGAAACAAGCGCCGCAGTTTTATAAAATCTTTTCATTTCATACTTCCTTTAAAATAATCTAACCAAAACAATAATATAGCTAATGTAACAATGTTTCTTTTCACATTTCAAGTAAAAAATGAAAAAGTTTTTTAAAAAGTCAATAGTGAAATGCGGAGTTCGCAAGTATTTATCTAAAATTTTATATATTTTAAAAATCTCAAAAATATAATTGCTTCTTGAATGCCCTTACACCCCTGCATAAAAATATCTCTTATAAATCCCTGTTTACAAGGATCATTTTTTTTAAAAAAGTAAGAAAACAAGCCTTTTATTTTTTTGATAAAGTTGTTTTATATTAACTTATTTTATTAAAAATATTTTTAAATATCATAAAAAATAGTTAGTTTACAGTAAACATAGTTAGCATAAAAACAACTTTATCAAAAAAATAAAAGGCTTGTTTTCTGCTATTAAAAAAAAATGCTCCTTGTAAACAGGGGGTTTATAAGAGATATTTTTATGCAGGGGTGTAAGGGGTGTAAGCTTGAATGCCCCCCAGTTTTACTTGGCGAATATGTTGCATATTATTAAAATTTAAATAAAATCTTATATATGTAATATTTTTTCGAGACATTTACCTAACTAGTTGGTGAACGCATACTGCATCATTTCAAACAAATTTCCATGCTGAAAATGATATAATAGCAACAATGACAAATCGACCATTTCAATACTTCTTGAAGTAATTTTTGACCGTCTTCGGAACCGACCTATATAATGCCGAGTATTGCTATTGTCTTGCTCGATCGGATATGTTAGGTCTTTCCCTGTAAACAGCTGATACTCAGGAATCAGCTTGTGATACGCCTCATAATCATCAGTCACAAAATCTCGCCCTTCAATACCGATTTCATCTAAAAATTCCTGCAAAGT
>JAITOG010000074.1 GCA_031290075.1 Holosporales bacterium
ATTTAATAAATGGATATTAAATAAAGTAAAAATAAATAATAAAAAAATAAAGCAAATCTTGATAATAAAAACCCCACCTTAAATATTTAGATGGACGCGTATTGTGCAGGGGTGTAAGCGGTATGCTCCTTCAACTTTGCTAGAAGAAATCGGTTTCGAAGGAAGTCTAGTAAAGTAAAAAAGAATGCTGATTATTTGTTTGCTGTAAAGAACGACCAAAATCAAGGAAAAAAGAACTTGAAATTCTAGTTTATATTATGCTAGCAATTGGTTTAAAGTACTTAAAGTTTAAATTACAATGATTGATGGAAATATAAAGTTTGATGAACTCTCTTTTGAAGAAGCTCTAACAAAACTTGAAGAAGTTGTTAAATTGTTAGAAAGTGGAGGTTTACCACTTGATAAAGCTGTTAAAATTTTTGAACAAGGAAATAAACTACGAATCTGTTGCGAGAAAAAATTATCAGAAGCAAAATTAAAAATAGAAAACATTCTTACCCAACAATCAGAAGTTAGTTGTGATAAAAAGGATGAAGATAGCTTCTAAGAAAAAGCTACGTCTACTTTTAAACCCTCATTACTATTAAGGGTGTTAATATTTTTAGTTTTAAATGAAAAATGTTCATGGGGGAGTATATTGCGAATCAAAGGGAAATATTTCCAACTTATTTTCTGCTTTGATTTATTAGAAACTGAAATCGTAACGGCAGGAACGGAAATAGAATAATCTTGTGAGTTTACGATTTCTCCCATAATTATAATTTTATTTTCATCTATACTGTAAACAACCTTTTCCAAATTCAAAAGTTTACTTTTATTTGATGAAGTATAATTCGAGATTTTCCAGAGCTCAATAACTTTTTGTTCATACTTTACAGTACAAAAAGTAAAAAATATCGTAAAAATACAAATAATACCCCAGATAATAATAAATTTTGATCTTTTAGGAAGGTTTATTTTCATTGCTTTAAATAAACGAAAATACTTTTTTTTTACTTTTTTTTCTCTCTGTTTAAAATTTAAATTTGGAATAATTGGTGTAATATTAAATACTTTTCCAACATCTTGCAATTCTTCTTCATTTTGTTCAATTTCCAGTATTTCAGCTTCCTGTATTTCAATTTCTTCGCTTTTTTGTTTAACTTCCAATAAGGGAAAAGAAAAAACCTTTGTTGGAGCTTCATCTTCTTTAAGGGCAATAAAATGCTTTGCTTTCTTTTGAATTTTAGAAACAATATTACTTCGAATAGCTGTTTTAAGCTTTAATGGAATGCAGACTTCTTTTTCAATTATTGGAATATATGGATTACTTTCGGTAAGTGATATGGGGATTTTTTCAATTTTAATATTTGAATCATTTATAAAATTGTTTACTACTTCAAAAGGCTTATTACTGTTTGATTGGTTGAAAAAAACTGACGCTGTAGATTTCGCTTTATTAAGCATTTTCCAAAAATTAACAGAGGGAGAAAATACACGTTCTCCTAAAATTTTTCTGTGCGATTTTATAGCGTTAGGCGATTTTGATTGTATATGTTCATTAGACTTTTTTCGAAACTCAATTTCTTCTGCAAATTTGTTCGTCGATTCGATGCTCGAATCCTTATGGGGTTTGGGGGGAATCTGTGATTTTCCCCAATGCCCCCCCTCATGTATATCTACACTCCGGTTCTGCGCTTCGGATGCCCCTTCAACTTTGCTAGAAGAAATTGGTTTCGAAAAAAATCTATTATTACTAACATTTTTTTTCAAATTATTTTTTTGGGGAAATAATTCCTGGGGAGAGACTCTTTTATAGGAATGTTTACTAGACTTTTGTAACTCAATTTCTTCTGCAAATTTGTTCGTCGCTTCGATGCTCGAATCCTCATGGGGTTTGGGGGGAATCTGTGATTTTCCCCAATGTCCCCTCTCATGTATATCTAATACACTCCGGTTCTGCGCTTCGGATGCTCCTTCAACTTTGCTAGAAGAAATTGGTTTCGAAAAAAGTCTATTATATAAATATTGATTTTTTTCTTTAGTAAAAACTTTTTTTGGGGGAAAAAAATCAGTTCCGGTTTTTCCGTCTTTATTAAATAAAACTTCTTTTTTCCTTTTTTTTTCTAAAATTTCATCTTTTTTATTTAATTTCTTTTCAGAAATATCTTGCGAAACAGAGGGAGAATGTTGAGATAATTCTAAAAAAACTTGTTTCAATTTTTCAATATTCTCTTCTCTTTCTTTTTCATATTGTTTTTCCTCTTTTATCTCCATATCTTGGCTAGTATCGTAATCGCACGAATACCACCAATGATGGCTACACTTTCCACAAGAAAACAACCACCCTTCTCCTTTATTTGTTGGAGAATTTTTGGGTTCAGGAAGTTTGTCCTTGGGAATAAACAATGCTATGGAACAATAAGGACATTTTACAGAAAAAAATTTTGTCTCTAGATTCTGTAGCATAAATTAACAGCTAAAAATCTTCCTCGCTTTCACTTAATTCATTTTGATCATCGTCTATAAGTTCATTCATGATGGCCTCATCGCTTAAATCATCTTCTTTTAAATGCGAAGTAAGTTCTTCTCCTATAGCTTTTTCTAATTCTTCATAGTGTTCTTTTTCTGAAGAAAAACCATATGTATTATGTTTTAAAGCCTTCAAAAATCGGTCTTTTAATACACTAATTTCAATAGTTTCATCTGCAATCTCGCGCAGCGCAATAACAGAATTCTTATCATTATCGCGGGCAACTGTTGGTAATCCACCAGAAGAAAGCTCACGAGTTCGCTGAGCGGCGAGCAAAACAAGCTCAAACCTATTTCTAACTTTATCTAAACAATCTTCAACAGTAACTCTTGCCATATAAAAAAGAATTTTTTGTAAAAACTCTATTAAATAATAGAAAACGTTGACTAAATTAGCAACAAATATTTTTTTATGTATAAGCAGGGCCTTTTAGTTCTCAAGTATAAATCTATAATTAATGCATAAAAAATAGAAAAATCTAATCTCAGTAGATCTCATTTTTATATTTTGTTAGTACTTTTTATTCTTACGCCCCACCCCCCTTACATCCCTACAAAATAAAAAAATATTAATAAAAGTAAAAATGAGATATAATTTTTAGTTATTCCAAAGAAAGGTTGTATTAAATGGAACTTATTTTTAAACATTTTGCGAAGCT
>JAITOG010000106.1 GCA_031290075.1 Holosporales bacterium
CAAAGAATTTTGCTCACAAGTGGCTAAAACTATTTGCAACTTTTTAAAAAAAATTTATCCTTGCAAACAGGTATTTATAAGAGATATTTTTATGCAGGGGTGTAAAACTATTATCCCTAGCCCTACTCCTTGCATCTTTAATGACCATAGAGATTGTAATTTCTGTATCATTGCATCCTTTTCACTTATCTTAGCCTGTAGTTGAGATTGTAATTCCTGTATCATTTGCCTGTCCTCTCCCAAATACTTTATGTAGAAGACAGCCAACACCAATTCCAGCACTTGCTATTAATACAGTCATAATACTTTCTTTTTGGGGTATATAATGCTTAATATACTTCTTATAAGGCGTAATTATATAAGTGTTATATAAAGAATTTTCTCTTCCTTGTGCTCCAACTTTTGGTTGTTGTGCGCAATTACAAAAATTACCTAAAAAAACAAAACTTGCAATAAATACTACTCTTTTGCACATATTCGATGTTAACATTTTAAAAACTCTAATTTAAGGGGCCATAAAACTTAGCTGAATAATACGATTATCATTGTCAAAGTTTTCTTTACTTTAAACGAGCAGAAGTTTTACTTCGTTTTTTCCTTACTATGTAAAACAATCACTCTTAAAGTTTTTTGTAAATCCTTTGAAAAGCCATAACAGAAGAATCCATTTTTTTTGGCAATTTTTTTAACCTCATTACTTTGCCCCTTACCTATTTCAAAGAATAATAGCGGATTTAACTTAGATACTCCTTCAAATTTGCTAGAAGAAATTGGTTTCAAAAGAGGCCTAATATTTTCTCGAATTTTTGGAAAAATTTCACGATATGCACTAAGCCCATCTTTGCCGCCAAATAAAGCTTTCTTAGGATCACAAAGAACTTCTTGGCTTAATTTTTCGTCTTCCTTTATGTAAGGCGGGTTACATAAAATCACATCAAAAACGCCCCTAACATCATCATTCCAATTTTTGGCTATAAAAGTAGCTCTATCAGCAACTTCCAGTATAACTGCATTTTTTTGTGCCACAGCAATGGCTTTTTTGCTTAAATCAATTCCTAAGCCTGTGCTATTGGGGTATTCTTTTAGGCAAGAAATCAAAAGACAACCTGTTCCAGTTCCAATATCAAGAAAATGTAGTTTTGCTGTTTTGTCTTGTAAATAATTAAGAACTGTTTCTATAATAACTTCACTTTCTGGCCGCGGATCTAGAGTATCTTGGTTTGTGATAAAACTATATTTCCAAAAACTTGCTATTCCTGTAATTTTTGTTAATGGCTCTCTTGCACAGCGCCTAAGAATCATATGTTCTACATGGTCAATAGCACTTTTAGAAAGACTAATTTTACGTAATGCCAAAACTTCGGCATATGAACACTTTAATGCCGACGAAACTAAAAGCCTTGCCTCTCGCCATGGATTCTCAATTCCTGCGATTTTCAGGCGAGCTACTAAAACTTCAAAATCTAAAAAATAGCTCACAATTTTCTATAAAATTTCCTTTTTTCTGAATCAAAATGCTCAATTGCATAGCTCAACATAACTCTTGGCATCTTGGCTGCAAATTTATCCAAAAAAGCGCAAAGTGTTTCGCAATTGCGCTTACCAATTTCCCGCAACATCCATCCTGTGGCTTTATGAATCAAATTTTGTGGATCATTAAGAAACAACTCTGCCAATCTCAAAGTAACGTCATATTGTTGTTTAGTAATAAATGCATGACTCCCAACAATTGCTATCCGGCGGCGCCACATATTGGGTGATTGGGCAAAAGTAAAAAGAACCTCTGGGTTTGTTTTTGTAGCCCAGTCGCCAACAATTTCTTTGGCTGACAAATCTACCAAATTCCAATTGTTGGTTGAATCTGCATGCTTAATATAAAAATCAACAATTTCTCTTTGTTGTTTTACATTAGCCTTTTTGTATTTATTAACTAAAATAACAAGGGCTAGCAACCGTGATTCATTAAATTCAGAATCAAGTAAAGCTGAAATATCTTCAAAAGAAAGATCAAGATATTTTTTGGCAAAATTTCGAATTTCTAAAACAGATATCCCCAAAAATTTATCATGCTCACCGTAACTTCCGGGAGAGGTTTTAAAAAAGTAGCTAAAATGCTCAGATTTTTCAGGACTCCCTAAATTTTTAAGTTCCTTCTGAATTTTCTCTATTATTTGTATTTGCATATGTTTTCTAAGAACTTTTTTAAAACTATACCCATCCACTTTCGTAACTCAATTTCTTCTGCAAATTTGTTCGTTGCTTCGATGCTCAAATCCTCATGGGGTTTGGGGGAAATCTGTAACTGTGTTCACATTTAACTTTTCGGCCTTTGAAGGCTCTGCAGCGCAGAGGCCCAAAATTGTAAAAATCAATTAATGAACAGGGTTTGTGATTTTCCCCAATGCCCCTCATGTATACCAAACCCCCAAAAATTGCGGATTCAAACTTCTTGGGTTTCAAGGATTGGCAGCAATTAAAATCCGCATTCTTTGGGGGCCCCAGTATGCTCCTTCAACTTTGCTAAAAGAAATTGGTTTCGAAGGAAGTCTAATTTTTTCCAAAATTTATAAATTTTCTCTACTCTTGCTCTTCAAACACAAGGGTAACAATAATGTAAGCTTTTGGAAATTCTTTATGAATAGCCTCTTTAATATCCTTTTGTTTTTCTATACTACTCTTTAATATACACTCTTCATTAGACTCCTTTCGTAACTCAATTTCTTCTGCAAATTTGTTCGTTGCTTCGATGCTCGAATCCTCATGGGGTTTGGAGGAAATCACAGATTCCCCCCAATGCTCCTCATGTATATCTAATACACTCCGGTTCTGCGCTTCGTGTGCTCCTTCAACTTTGCTAGAAGAAATTGGTTTCGAAAGAAGTCTATTGTATAAAATATTTACAAGAATGAATTCATTACGCCCAATACTTTTTGTCATAATAAAAGTATCAGTAATCCCTGTATTAGCAATAATTTCATAAATTTTTTGTTTAATATTATTTGGTAAACTTTTATCCAACAAACTGCTAAGCGCTGCTTTTCCAACAAAAAACGCAATAATAAGGAAGTAAATAGCAATTCCTAAGCCAATAGTTGCATCTACCCAGGGTAATTCTTTGGAAGTAAAAAAGCACACAATAACGGTAATATTCATAGCAATATCTGCTTTATAATGGGCGGAATCTGCTTTTAGCGCATGAGATTTAATTTTTTTTGAATAATAAGTTTGAATAAATGCCATAGCAATCAAAAAAACAAGGGAAATTAGCAAAGCGGTTATTGCTATTTGGCTTAGTTCATTATGATGGCTATGCTCAGAAAAATTTCCCCAAACAATATTGCCGCTCATTGCAATCAAAAGAATTGCCTGAAAAAGCGAAGCTAATGATTCAAATTTTCCATAACCAAATTGGTAACGATCATCTGCAGCTTTTGTTGAAAACCATATAAAAGCTATATTTAAAAGAGAAACAAAACAGTCTTTTACAGAATCAAAAAAAACGGCCTTTACGGCCACAGAGTTGTAATATAAGTATGCTATTAATCTACAGCTTACAATCAGCAATGATATTAAAAAAACATAAAAAACAGCTTCTTTTATCAAAAGACGATTGTTTTTTTGCGATTTTTCAAAAATTTCTTTACATTCTGAACAGCAAAACATATAACCTCTATTTAGCCTTTTAACGCCTGGCAATTATTTTGCATAGCAACCTCTGGATTCAAAAAAAATTTCACAGCATATGCTGTTTTAGCAGCTTCTCCAAAACCTGTAACTATTATATTTACTTTGTTAGGGAATGATACAATATCTCCAGCGGCAAATATTCCGGGAATATTTGTTGCTCCAGTAGTTTCATTTATAGGGATTCGTTGATTTTCTAAGGCAATTCCCCAATTTTGCATATAATCAATATTTGTGGAAATTCCAAAGAAAACCAAAAGATTGTTGACGTATAATAATATTTCTCCATTTGGAGTTTGAATTATAATTTTTTCTAATTGCCTATTTTTTCCAATTAATTCTTTAAAATAAGATGATGTGTAAATACGGGTAATTCCTTTTTTAATTGATTTTTCTAATAGGGCAAACGTTGATTCATTACAGCGAAATTGCTCTCTTCTATGAACTATACTTATAGATTGGGCAATTTTGCTTAATTCAAGAGCCCAATCAATTGCAGCATTTCCTCCGCCTGCGATTACTACGTTTTTCCCTGCAAATTTATTTATATCAGAAATACTGTAAAATAAGGATTTCCCTTCAAAATCAGATTCGTTAGGAAGGCCAAGGGGAACGTGTGTAAATGCACCAAATCCAGCTGTGATAACTATTGATTCAGCTAAAAATTTTCCTCTACTTGTAGTTATTTCAAAAAATCTGTTATCTTCTTCATTTTTATTAATTTTTTCTACACATGTATTTAAATAAAAACAAGCTCCAGAATCAAGAGCTTGCTTATACAAAGAATTAACTAAATCAATAGATTTTATTCCCGGCATAGCAGGAATCCCATAAACCGGTTTTTCAGGGTACAACAAACATTGCCCTCCAATTTCTGAACGGGTTTCAAAAATAGCTACGTGAATTCCTAGCATTTCAAGCATAGACGAAGCGAATAATCCAACTGGTCCTGCCCCAATAACAACGGTTTTAAAATTATTTTCCAAAACCATTAAACGGCTAATTCAGCTGTTGCTTTACGTATTTTACTATTAAGCCTAGAAACTTTCCTGGCAGCTGCATTCTTATGTAACACACCTTTACTAACTCCGCGCATTAATTCTTTTTCTGCAGCAACCAAAGTTTCATTTAAAGAAGCTTTCGTTACAGATACATCTTTTCCAAAAGATGCAACAACATCTTCTACATTACGTACAAATGAACGAATACGATTTTTACGTGCTTTATTTACAGCTGTTTTTAGCAAAGTCTTGCGTACAGCTTTTTCTGCTGATCTATGAGATGGCATTCTAAAATAAAATTAAACAATTACTCGAATATATTCATAATATACAAAGCAAAAAAAAATTGCAATACATCTCCACCCAGGGCCCAGGGCCTACGCATGAGAAATTTTCTTGACAACTTCAATTAAATGTTTGAACGACATAGAATTACGTCTCATAAGTGATTTTACAGACTGTTCAGGTTTTTTCCTAGCTTTGACCAG
>JAITOG010000014.1 GCA_031290075.1 Holosporales bacterium
CCTATTCCTAAAAAGAGCCCACTTAATGATAAACACCTACAATTTTCCATCTTTCTGGCCATACATCAAAAATTTTCTACCTTACTAAAGTATATATAAAATTTGTTAAAAATGTGTAAACGAAGTTGCACACTGCGTTATATGATATGAAGCGTAAATTCTGCTTCAGCAGCAGATAACATGTTAGCAATTTCTACATGCCCTTCACGAGCTGCTAACTGAAGTGGGGTATTTCCATTAGTATTTCCAGCAGTTACATCTGCTCCAGCTCTAAGTAATAGATCAGCAATTTCTACTTGCCCACATTCAGCAGCCAAATAAAGTGGGGTATTGCCTTCACCATCTCTAGCAGTTACATCTGCTCCAGCTTCAAGTAATATTATAATTCCTTCACAATCTCCACATTCAATAGCATTATGAAGTGGAGTTCTTCCTGCTACTTCATGGGAACCCGTTCTCTGCACGGGTTGTCGGCTGCATCATTGTATTAGCTGTCTCGTAGGTGAAGATGTTTACTCCAAGCAACAGCATAGTTTTATAAAATCTTTTCATTTTATATCTCCTTTAAAAAAAATTAACCAAATAACCATATCGGTGATATAATGATGTTTTTTTTAAATTTCAAGTAAAAAATGAAAAAGGTTTTTTAAAAAAGTCAAGAATGGAATGCGGAGTTTGTAAGTATTTATCTAAAATTTTATGTATTTCAAAAATTCCAAAAGCATAATGGCTTCTTGTATTTCCTCAGTTTTACTTGGTGATTATCTTGCACTTTATTAAAATTTAAATAAAACCTTATATAAAAAAATATTTTTTCTGTATTGGCTATTTTAATTATTGAATCTATTACTTAAAAGATAGATGCAGAAAGGAAATAAAAGCTTGATCTTCCTAAATAATCCCTTGGCACTTCAAAAACTACAATTGCCCAATAACAAACTATAAAAAGATTCATAGAATGTCTTTTTCAGGACAAATAAGAATATTTCCATTACAATTACAATATGGTCCGTAAATTGCTATATACCCACCCACATAAAGATTGAGATTTTTAAAAAAGGTTTTAAGCTTTTATCTCCTCATCTGCTTTCTCACCAAAATCCTCAATCTTTAGTGTATACCGGGGCCCCCAAAAGAATGCGGATTTTAATTGCTGCCAATTCTTGAAACCCAGAAAATTTGAATCCGCAATTTTTTGGGGTTTGGGTATAATTTGTTTTATGGGAATGAAAACGTCACAATCCCTGCATACTTTCCAAAATAATTTCTGCAGATTTACTGTTTTCATCTATCGGTAAAAGAGGTCTTTTTACTTCATTTTTAATTTTCCCCATTTTAAATAATGCAAATTTTGCTGGGCATGGGTTTGGCTCACAAAACATTGCTTTATGAACAGGCATTAATTTCTGGTGAATATCAAAGGCTCTCTTACAATCCCCATTTTTCCAAGCATCCATAAATTGTTTACAAAGTTTAGGAAATACGTTTGCAGTAACAGAAATAATTCCACATGCCCCATGAGCAAGAAATCCAATATTTATTGAGTCATCTCCGCTCACTATACCAACTTTTTCAGGAAGTTGAAGGCGTAGTTGCGCAATAAAGTCTAAGTTATTACTGGAATCTTTAATAGCATCAATCAAATCCACAGCTGAACAAAGATCTACAAGCGTTTGTACTTGCAACGCTGTGCCAGTTCTAAAAGGATGATTGTATATAATTGTAGGCAATTTCACACTATGAACCACAGTTTTAAAATGCTCAAGAGATTCAGCTTGTGTTGGTTTAACATAGCATGGTGTAATAATCATTATTCCATCAACACCGCAATCTTTAGCATCTTGAGCCATTCTTACTGCTTCACGTGTTCCTGGAGCTCCAACATTGGCAATAATTTTTATTTTGTTGCCAGACTCCTGCCTACTTTTTACTGCTGCTTTTATAGCAGTTATTCTTTCTTCTTCCGATAATAAAAGTGACTCCCCTGTTGAACCGGCAATAACAATTGCTTCAGTTCCCTGCTCAACATGCCAAGCAACAAGTTCTTGTAATGTATTCGTATCAACCGTATCTTTATAGAAGGGGGTAACTAAAGCAACCATAGAACCTTTAAAAATCATGAATTCCTCACTAAGAAAGAAAAGATGGCTCATTGTATTGCAAATTGCTGTTTTTTGTCTATCTTATTTTTCATGTTCACTAGAAGCAAAAAGAAAAATACATTTATCTGATAAAATAGAGAATCTTATATCTCAAAAAGATGTTAAAGGACTTTCAAAATTACTTGCCAATATTTCAGATGAAAAAAGAATAGAAATTGCACGTCTATTTTTATGGAAAAAGTGGTTTTCAATTGCTCAAAAGGCTCTTAAAATGCATCATGTTGATTATCAAAAAAAGCCAGAGCTATATGTTAATATAGAATTAATGCTGTGTTTTATAGACATTGTGTTTTTACACGATTATAGAGAAGCACGATTTCGACTAGTAAAAATTCAAAAAATTACAAAATCTAATGATAAAAGAGCAAAAATTAGCTTTTTTATAGGAATTTCTCTTTATATGCAAAATAGGAAGTTAGAAAGTTTGCCATGGTTTGAATTAGCTGCAAAGATTTCAACAAAATTTTATGGGTTACTATCCCAAATTTTTATACAAAAAGTTCTTGGAATATATAACAATTTTAAAATTTTCCAATATCAAACAATAAATATGTTGTTAACCGCTAATATGCAGACTTTAATAAATGCTTTAACTTTTCAGATACAAAATATTTCCTATAAATTAAGACAAGGGGACGATGTTAATTTAAGAGAGAGTGTTAATAATAGCTATATTCAATTAAAAGACTATATAAAAAGAATTGAGCAAAATGCTTTTTCAAATTATAACGCTTTTTCAAATTATAAAGAAAATAAAATAGCTCAAAATATTATCTCGTTGCATCCCATTCTTTCGATGGATAAATTAGATTTTCTCTTTTCAAAAATAAAAAGTAAAAAGGTGAATTCAGATTTTTTTAAAACTTTAGTTCATGCAATAATAAAAGTTGAAAGTGATTTTATTCCAAAAGCAAAAAGCTCCTCTGGCGCAAGAGGAATTATGCAAATTATGCCTAAAACAGCAAAAAGTTCTTTTAAAAAACTTGTAAACAGTGGAATTACTTCAAAAAACATTTCTTATAACCTTAATTTAGCCTACGATAATATAGTTTTGGGATGGACACATATGTGTGATTTAATAGATTCGTTTGATAATAATATAATTCTTATTTCTGCAGCATACAATTGCGGCAAACAAAATGTTGAGAAATGGACAAAAAATTTTGGTTATCCCGGAAAAAATATCCCTACCTTTGCATGGATAGAATTAATTCCTTTTTCTGAAACAAGAAACTATGTTCAAAAAATTATAGAATCATTTGTTATATATTCATCCTTATTAAAAACAGAATATTTACAAAATGTAATTTGGACTTTATTTTAAATATCAAATATTTTATCATGCATATGTAATAGTCTTTTGGGGATAAAATATGAATCCGTTTAAACAAGCCCAAGATTTGATGGAAAAAATGAATGAGCTACAGAATAAACTAGAGCAAATTGAAGTTATTGGCGAATCTGGAACAGGACTTGTAAAAGTTACAATGAATTGCAAGAACGAAGTGAAATTTGTAAAAATAGATCAGGAATTAATTGTTCCTAATGATGTAGAAATTTTAGAAGATCTGGTTATTGCTGCTATTAATGATGCAAAAAGGAAGGTTGATGCAAAAGTGGAAGAGGAAAGTAAGAAATTAGCTGGGTTGATGCCTAATATTCCAGGCATTGGTTTTTAATTAATTTATACTTTATTATGTACTTAAAATATTGTGAGAAATAAATGACAAAACCATATATTGTTGTATTAGGAAATGAAAAAGGAGGCACTGGAAAATCTACAATTGCAATGAACCTTATTGTTTCATTATTAAAACAAGGGGCTTCCGTTGCTAGTGTTGATGTTGATGTAAGACAAGGAACGCTTAGCCGATATATTGCTAATCGAGAAAAAACAAAAGAAAAACATGATATTCCAATGCCTTTTCATATATCTATTGAGAAAAGTGATAATATGAATTATAACGAAGCAAAAAAAGAAGATGAAAAAAAGTTGATTGATACTGTTGAAAATTTGCAGAAATATAATTATATAATTATTGACACCCCAGGAAACGATACTTTCCTTTCAAGAACAGCACATTCTCTTGCCGATACAATTATAACGCCTTTAAACGATAGTTTTATTGATTTAGATGTTCTTGTAAAGCTTGAAAATGCCCCTGTAGAATCCTTAAAACCAAGTATTTATTCTGAAATGGTTTGGGAGCAAAAAAAAGAAAAAGCAAAAAGGTCTGGAGGAAGTATTGATTGGATAGTATTAAGAAATAGATTAAGCTCTCTTTTTTCAAAAAATAAGAAAGAAACTAGAAAAATTTTAGAAAATTTATCAAAAAGAATTGGTTTTCGCTTACTTTCTGGTTTCTGTGAACGTGTTATTTTTAGAGAGCTTTTTATAAATGGAACAACATTGTTTGACTTGCATGAAACAGAGGTTTGTATTACTTTATCTCATGTTGCTGCAAAACAAGAAATGTTTGAGCTTTTAAATGCACTTGAAATTCCAGTTAAAAGGAAAGAAATGTTAGAAGAAGCTAATAAACAAATGACTGTGGCCTGAATAAAGGAGTAAGAATTCATGTTTACAATAAACAGTAATGATTTGCCAGATATCTTGCCAATAATGCCGTTACATGGGGTAATTCTATTGCCTCGCTCTGAACTTCAAGTTCCATTGGCTGATATAGGAAATTTTGCTTCCGTTATTTTTGGAGGATTAAAGGGAAGCAATTACATTGGTGTTGTTCAAGTTGACGATAATGACAATGAAAAAAACGATGAAGCAATATTCCGCTGTGGTTGCGTTGGAAAAATTCTGGATATCCAAGAGTTTGGAGATGTTGGCTTGGTGCTATCAATATTGGGGATTTGCCGTTTTGAAATAGAAAAAGAATTTGATATCGATGGAACATGCAGAAAAGCTGTTGTTTCATATAAAAAATATGAATCTGATATTGTAGAAGAAGCTGATTTTGAATTAGATAGAAAGAAATTGATTTCTGTACTAAAAACATATTTTAAAAAAATGAATATTCTTCCGAATTGGGGGGAAATTAAAGGAACATCAAATGAGCGCTTAGTAACAATGCTTATGATGATTTGCCCTTTTGATTCTAACGAAAAGCAAGCTTTATTGGAAACTGTAGGGTATACAGAGCAATCTAAGTTAATTACATCAATTATGGAAATGGATACAGCTTCTGGAATATCGGGATCTTTATCATACCATTGAGGAAAACTATGTGTGGTCTTATAGGGATTGCTTCAAAAAAATGTTCAATCCAATTACTTTTAGATTCTTTAGAAAAATTGGAGTATCGCGGATACGATTCTGCTGGAGTTGCTGTTGTTACAAAAGACAAAAGGCTTTCAGTTGAAAGATGTGTTGGAGCCGTTGCAAATCTGCGAGCAATTGCTAAATGTTCAGATGTCGCAGAAATTGGCATTGCTCACACACGCTGGGCAACACATGGAACAGTTACAGTTGAAAATACACATCCGCAAACAAATTGTACTATAGCTGTTGTTCATAATGGAACCATAGAAAATTTTGCTGAATTAAAAGCTGAACTAGCAGAAATTACATTTACAAGCCAAACAGACACTGAAGTAATTGTTCATATGATTTCTGAAAGAATAGAACAAGGAGCAACTTTTTTCCAAGCAACACTAGAAACTATTAAATTGTTAAAAGGTTCTTTTTCTTTAGCTATCGTGAACAAAAATTTGCCAGATACAATGATTGTAACTAGAAGTGGGGCCCCTCTGACAATTGGAATTGGGGCAAATGAATTTAGTGATGGCATTTTTGTAGCCTCAGACTCTTTAGCAATTTCGCCGTACATAGATTCTTATTCAGATCTTGATGATGGTGAAATATGCGTTATAGCAAAACATGAGGATTCATACAAATGTACTTTTTTTGATTTTTTTGGCAATTTTTTTGAAAAAAAGTGGAATTTTTTGAAAAAAAACGATTTTTCTTTTGAAAAAGGAAAGTTTCAAGATTTTACAAGCAAAGAGATAAACGAACAACCAAATGTTATTTTGCGTACAATATCAGCCCTTAAAAATCATAATTTTTCCTCTATAGTAAGTGAATGTTTTAAATGCGATAGTATCAACTTTATTGCTTGTGGCTCTTCGCTTTATGCTGGGGTTGTTGGTAAATATATCTTTGAAAAATATTGTAAAAAACAAACATTCGCCGAATGTTCGTCAGAATTTCGTTATAGATTTCCAGTTTTAAATAAGTCTACATTACATATTTTTATTTCCCAATCTGGAGAAACAATAGATACTCTTAAAGCTATGGACTATGTTAAAAACTCCAATAAGCCTCCTAAAAGCTTAGTTATAACTAACGTTTTACATAGTTCTATGGCTAAAAAAGCTGATTACCTGCTTCCTTTAGATGCAGGGGCGGAGTTTGGAGTTGTTTCAACAAAAGCTTTCACTGCGCAATTAGCTGTAATATCATGTTTAACAATCGAATTCCTTAAGCAAAATGGTGATCCACTAGCTGAAAAATTACAAAAGGATTTAGAAAAAGTTCCAGAATTGCTAAAAACTGTTATTTCATATTTTGATAATTGGCCAGAAATTATAGAAATTTTGGGCAAAGCTAGAAGTGTTCTATTTATTGGGCGTGGAGTGAACTACCCAATTGCTTTAGAAAGTGCCTTAAAATTCAAAGAAATTTCATATATTCATGCTGAGGGCTATCCAGCTGGTGAGCTTAAGCATGGCCCAATAGCATTGATTGACGAAACAGTTATTACAATTGTTATTGCCCCAAATGATGAATTAATAAGTAAAAATGCTTCAAGTATTCAGGAAATTATTGCAAGAAAAGGTATTGTTGTTTTATTAACAGATACAGAAGGATCAAAATATATAGAATCCCAAAATATTCCTAAAGACCAAATTTTTACTTGCATAATGCCAGAAACAGATGAACTTTCCAAAATTTTTGTATATGTTGTTATAGGGCAAATCATTGCATACAAAGTAGCTAAGTTAAAGGGGCGAAATGTAGATAGGCCCAGGAATTTAGCAAAATCTGTGACTGTTGAATGAAAAAGGAAACAGAAACCCAGAATCTTTTGGATTTTTTTTTAGAGGCACTTATTGCAGAAAGAAATTCCGCAAACAATACTATAGAAGCTTACAATCACGATTTGAAAGATTTTAGCGTTTTTTTGCAAAAAAAATATTGGAAAAGTTTAAAAGACGCAACAGAAAATGACATTTTTGCATATAGAAAATTTCTTGTAAAATCTGATATGAAGTCTTCAACTATTGCTAGAAAACTTATTGCTATTCGTCAATTATTTGGTTTTCTTTTTCAAGAGAGTGTTATTACTTATAATCCAGCAAGAAACATTTCCTTACCTAAACAAACCAAGGTATTACCAAAAATTCTTGAAAAAGAAGAAATTTTTGCCATTTTGGAAAAGGCTATGAAAGATCAGACAGCGGAAGGTAGGCGTAAATGGGCTTTGTTTGAATTACTATACGGTGCTGGACTTAGAGTAAGCGAGTTAATTTCGTTAAAAATCGGAAATTTTACAATAAATCAAAAAACTCATCAAATTGAACCATTTGTTATGGTTAAGGGAAAAGGAGGAAAAGAGAGGTTTGTTCCAATTCATGAGACCTGTATTGTTTCACTAGAGGCTTATTTAGGTATTAGGGATGTTTTTGTAAAAGATAGAAAGAAGGGGAATTTATGGTTATTTCCTTCAAAATCAAAAGCTGGATATTTAACAAGGCAGTATGTAGCTAAGCTTTTAAAGAAAACTGCTCAAGAGGTAGGAATCCCTAAAGAAAAGCTTTCTCCTCACGTAATTCGTCACGCTTTTGCTACACACCTTTTAGAAGGCGGTGCAAACATTTTAGTAATACAACGCCTTCTCGGCCATACTGATATTTCTACAACGCAAATTTACACTCATGTTAAATCAAAACATTTGGCGGAGTTAGTGGAAAAATACCATCCTTTAAGCATTAAAGCTTAAAAGAGAATTAAATCTAAAGCGCCGGATGTTATAGTAGATTAACCCTGTTCATTAATTGATTTTTACAATTTTGGGCCTCTGCGCTGCAGAGCCTTCAAAGGCCGAAAAGTTAAATGTGAACACAGTTATTATAAACGTACCCCCCTTAATATGGCAGCTGTAAACGAGAACCTGGAAGCAGTTAAGAGATTAATTGGGGTGAAGGGGATTTCTCCTGACGTTAAAGATAATGAAGGATTTGCCCCACTTCATCGGGCTGCTAGACATGGATGGGTTGACGTTGTTCAAGCATTAATTAGAATTGGAGCAGATAAAAACGTTAAAGATAATAAAGGATTTGCCCCACTTCATTGGGCTGTTAGACATGGACGTGTTGAAGTT
The DNA here is from genome assembly GCA_031290075.1 of Holosporales bacterium. GTDB lineage: Bacteria > Pseudomonadota > Alphaproteobacteria > BNTO01 > BNTO01 > JAITOG01. Next base: position 8,564 of record JAITOG010000014.1, read on the forward strand.
GTTCAAGCATTAATTAGAATTGGAGCAGATAAAAACGTTCAAGATCGTGAAGGATTGACCCCACTTCATTGGGCTGTTAGATATATAGGAATAAGGGAAGATGCTAATGAAATTGTTCAAGCATTAATTAGAATTGGAGCAGATAAAAACGTTCAAGATCGTGAAGGATTGACCCCACTTCATTGGGCTGTTAGATATATAGGAAGAAGGAAAGGTGCTAAGGAAATTGCTCTAGCATTAATTAAAGCTAAAGCAAATGTAAATGTTGGAAATAAAAATGGATGTACCCCACTTCATATAGTTGCTCAATATGGAGATTGTGAACTTATTGAAGCATTAATTAATGCTGGAGCAGATGTAAATGCTAGAGATAGAAATGGATGTACTCCATTTCTTATAGGTCTTCAAATAACCGAAGTTAGGGAATTATTAACGACGAAATTGGAAGAAAAGAATCACCGACGCCAACGCGTCTTCCGAGAAGGTTGGAAGAATGTTGATAGTAATTTACGTAACTTATTTCATATAGCTGCTCAATATGGATACAGCGATGCTGTTATGAGATTAATAATATTTAAAGAGACGGATTTAAGAAAAGCTGGAGATAAAAATGGAGATACCCCACTTCATCTAGCTGTTCAAAATGAACAGGCTGAAGTTGTTCGCATATTGCTTCTTCATAAAAATGAAGATATAAATATTAAGAATAAGAAAGGAAAGAGGCCAATAGATTTAGCTATGGAAAAAGGAAATAGTTTGATTATTGGGTTATTTAGAAATGAGGGACTCAGCCCCCCTATTCCCGTAACAACTCTTTTTTTAAACTTTTAAAATTATTAACTGTGTTCACATTTAACTTTTCGGCCTTTGAAGGCTCTGCAGCGCAGAGGCCCAAAATTGTAAAAATCAATTAATGAACAGGGTTATTAGGGAAGATTTTTTGAAAGAGATAAGGAAAAAGGAGGAAGAAATATTTGATAACCTTAAAGCTGAGCAAGGCAAAGAATTCTCACAATAAACTCACTTTCGCAACTAAATTCCTTTTGCAAATTTGTTCGTCGCTTCGATGTTCAAATCCTCGTAAGGTTTGGGGGAAATCTGTGATTTCTCCCAATGCCCCTCATTATACCCAAACCCCAAAAAATTGCGGATCCAAACTTCTTGAGTTTCAAGGGATTGGCAGCAATTAAAATCCGCATTCTTTGGGGGCCCAGTATATAACTAATACACTCTGGTTCTGCGCTCCGTTTCTCCTTCAACTTTGCTATAAGAAATTGGTTTCGAAGGAAGTCTAATGCAGATGATTTTCCACAACCTAATAACGCGAACTATGGATTAGGTGAAAGCCCCTCAAACGGTGTAATTGAAGGTTTTGTTGTCATGAGTTGATATGAAATCAGTACTGAAAGCACATGAATAGCCATATTTGCCACAGATC
>JAITOG010000021.1 GCA_031290075.1 Holosporales bacterium
ATCCTATAGGTCTTCCAAGTTCATCATAAACGTTAATTTCGTAAGCGGAAATATTATAAGATATAAGAGAGTAAAAGGCGAATAGCATAATTGATAATATTAATTTCTGCATTTTTAATTTCTTTTTTAGCTAGGAACCGTATTATTTTGTTCACATTTGTCGGTAGACTTAAACTGACCTTTGCGAACGTAATCTCGACAACTTCGCTCAGGATGATCGCAACAAAGGAGTTAACAAGAAGACTAAACAACGTTTAATATTCAATTTTAAACGTTGTTTAGAGCCTTACTCAAAATATAATTTTTCAAAGCCAAATCGTAGTTCAAATTTATAAACCTAAGCCCCAAAGTTATACCGTGTTTGGAGGGCAATATCGTCTTTATATGTAGAATATCTAGCCCCAATATTCAACGGCTTTAAAAAGGAAAGAAAATCAATTTGTTCATTAGTTAAGTCTGGAGTCAAGCCAGATAAAGATGCATGTTTAAGCAAACCATATGTTTTTTGAGGGAAATCTCCATTTTTTTTGAAATAACTGCTTTTAACAATTTTTCAACTATAAGATGATATAAAAAGCTAACTAATGATATCTTTCTCCGTTTAACAGCACTTTAGCTGTTGTTAAAGCATATTCATTCAGCCATTTCAATCCAATATTCTGATTGTTAGCCGATCTTTAACAACTAATTTTTGAACGCGTTTATCTATCAGGGTTTCAGCGGATTCAAAAAAAATTAGGGCCCTACAAATTGTAACTTATTCTTTAGTAGGTTTTAACTTTTTTACACCACCCGGTCTACTTGTTATATTTAGTGTCTCGTATATTTTTTTTTGATATGGTTCAGGTATATTTGCTTTTCGTATTTTTATCGGATCTAGATCACGTCTAGGAAAGACAGTAGTAGTTCTTTGATGGTTAATCAAACCATTTCTTATGGTCCACCAACTATCATTGATATTATTTTTCTTTAGATTCTGACGTATAGCCTGAACAGATTGATATGCAAGTATAGTTATAAATAAATGGCCTTCGATTCTGTCGCCTTTCCAATGAAAAATCGGTCGCAAACCAAGTTCTGATTTTAGAGAACGGAATACTGACTCAAGATCTGTAAGCATAATATATGTTTGCCACATTTGTATTGCTGAAAAATTAAGATCATTTGTTTTTAGGCAATAAACACCAGGGGATGTGAGTATACTACCTTCTTTAGGTATTTTTTCAAATAAAATTTGTTTTGCAATAAGTGGATCAGTTTCCTTTTTTTCTTTTGAGTTATCAATAACTGTTATTTTATAATGCTGTGCTATACCTTTAGATTTTGTCTCAAGATTTCCAATTTTTTTTAAGATATATTCTAAATTTTTTTTGCATCTTGAATTAGATAAATTTTTGTTTAATTTATTTAATCCATCTTCTAAAATATCAACTCTTCTCTTGGTTATTCCATTTTCCTTGATGGCTCTTTTTTCAGAGTAACAATGCAATCGTGCTTCTGTGCAATCTTTATTAACTGTTCTGTAAATACTTATTTCATCTCCAGATGCTGTTTCTAGTGGACTTGCCAGATTATGATCAAATTCTCTATAAGTTTCTTTACTAACAACAAGGTATCTGTATTTATTTTTAATAAGCCATGCTATGTTCTTAGAAGTAGATATGCCTCTATCCATAATTACCAAATTGCCTGGTTCAGCTTCAAGTTTAATGAGCATCTTTTCTAAAGTTTCCTGCTCTGAAACATTACCTGCAAAAAACTTTGTTCTACGAATAAAACCACTTGAGTCAAGTACTAATGCAACAGTTATCAAAGGGCAATCTGATCTCTTTTCTTTACTGCGTCCTCTTTTTGCTTTTGAAGTACTTGGATTGCCTTCAAAATATGTATTTGTTAAATCGTATAATGTTATGATTTGACTGAGGTTAAATAATTGTGAAACTCTAGAAAAAATTTTTTTTTCAATATCGAAAATATTTTCATAAATTAGATCTGATATCCTATATAATGAAAGTAATGGTTTAGTACTAAAATCAATTCCTAATAGTTCTCCTAAGGCACTTTCCTTGGAAAGCCAACGGTATGTTTCCCTTTCGCTGGATGGATGCACCATACGAGCAGCAACAAGTCCAAGCGCCATCTTTATTTGTGAATGATTAAATCCAACTAATTTAAAGATTTCAGGTAAATTTACTGTTTGTATACCATGAAGAGCTACATGTTCTGCACCAACAGAACGACCATTTTCTGTATTGGAGCCAAGCACGCTTATTCCATCTTCGTACTCTATATTCTCCTGTTCTTTTTTTTTAGGAGGTCGAAAACTTGTAGCTCTGATTCTGGAGGCCAATACTCTTGCGTACTGTTCAATGGAATCCTCTTCAGGAAATAACATTTTCTGTCCATATAAAATTGTCTCAATACGTGAACAGAGACGTGGCCATAACTCTCTTGGGAACTCAAATGAAGCCCCCAGATTGAGTATAATTTTTGTTTTGACTTTCGTCCCTTCGCGGAAACTTGACAATAAACGGTATGAATAATACACTTTCCCATTTTTTGGTTTTCCTGTGATGTTTCTTTTGATAAACATAGTCACAATAATATTACGGGCTAATTAATAAGTAAAGCCCTACTGAAAAATTATGACCCTACATTTCAAATTTAAAAAAGTCCTCGTTATAACTATCTGATTATAAAGGGAAAACATTTTTGCGAAGCTGTTTTTTTGCCGTTTTTGCCCAAAAATCCTAGTTTTCTTGTTAAAGATGGGCTAAGTTCAAAACCTTCGCCTCTAAAATCTTTTCGGCCTTCCACATTATTTACTCTAGTTATATAACCTAAATTAAGTTGTGACAATTGA
>JAITOG010000083.1 GCA_031290075.1 Holosporales bacterium
GCATAAACCTTCTAAATCTATAGCCTTTTTATATTTTTTCGTCTATTCGAAAATCTCATGCGTAGGCCCTGACTGGGGCCCCCAAAGAATGCGGATTTTAATTGCTGCCAATCCTTGAAACCCAAGAAGTTTGAATCCGCAATTTTTTGGGGTTTGAGTATTCTCTGAAATAGTAAATTCTTTTATCAGAATCAATTTTTACCTGCAAAACGCCTAAGTTCAGATGAGAAATAAGAATTAAACTCTGTTAATTATTCAAAAAACCCATTGCTTGTTGCTTGGTGCATGCCTGCGCATTCCTTCCAAGTAATTTTTGTGAATTTTTTAGATGTAACAAGCTTTGCAAAGACTGATAAACTATCGTAATTTGTATTAAAAATTAAGAAGCCCTGATCATCAAATTCTTTTCTTACTCCTCCTTCCTCAATTATTTTTATCTTCATTATTTTTTCTAATGCTGCTGCCATATTTTGTCCTATATTATTCTTTTGAGTATCAATTCCTCCCTCTAAACATCTGTTTATAACAACAAGAAGATCTCCAAATTTTTGACATTCAGTAAGTCCATTTTCTGTGCGATAAGTATGTTTTTTTTGAAATATTTCTTGGAAAAGTTTAAATAACACTTCTTTAAATTTATTTTCGTCTTCTTCCGCTCTTTCTGACTGCAATATAGTCATAATTTCATTATCATTAAGGCCTAGCTCCTTTCCACAAGCTTTAGCTAATACTTCAAGAGCTTTAGGATTGTAGTCTGTATAGAGCATCAATGATTTAAGTAAATCCAGCTCAATATTTACATTTGGGGCATTAAGTAAAGCATTAATGAGGTTTAAATTCCCACCTGCAGCTGCTAAACGAAGCGGAGTCGCTCCATTTTTATCTTCAATATTTACATTAACACCGGTAGCAAGTAAAGCAGTAGCGATCCCTAAATGCCCACCTGCAACTGCTAAATGAAGCGGAGTTGCTCCATCTTTATCTTTAATATTTGCAAAAAAACTAGTAACAGAAGTAACCCCCCCAGCTATATTCCCTGGATAATTTACATTAGCACCAACACGAGGAAGTAAAGCATTAACGATGTCTAAATGCCCACCCGCAGCTGCTGAATGAAGCGGAGTTCTTCCATTTCCATCTGTAGTATTTACATTAATACCATCACGAGGAAGTAAAGCATTAACGATGTCTAAATGCCCATTCTCAGCCGCTGAATGAAGCGGAGTTCTTCCATTTCTATCTGTAGTATTTACATTAGCACCAACACGAGGAAGTAAAGCATTAACGATGCCTAAATGCCCATTCTCAGCCGCTGAATGAAGCGGAATTCTTCCATTTTCATCTGTAGCATTTACATTAATACCATCACGAGGAAGTAAAGCATTAACGATGTCTAAATGCCTATTCTCAGCCGCTAAATGAAGCGGAGTTCTTCTATTTTCATCTGTAGCATTTACCTCAGCACCAGCAGCAAGTAAAACATTAGCGGTGTCTAAATGCCCATTCGCAGCCGCTAAATGAAGCAGAGTAGTAGTGTTTTGAATATTATTTGAAAAACCAAATATTCTACCCCATATTCCAGGAATATTTATAGGAAAAGACATCATTCTAGTATTAATAGTAACATACCTGCTATTATTAACATTAGCTCCCATGTAAATCAAAAATCTAGTAGCAAGTGTATAACCATCTCTTACTGCATAATAAATTAAACTGTCACTAAAAAGCCAAATCATACCAAAAGATATTAAAGAATCTAGACATAGACTTCTTCTATTTCTCCAGATTGCTTTTAATAAACTGATTCCGCTATTTCCGATAAATTTTAATGCAGTAATTCCTGCTGATTCTGGAGCTTGCACGGTACTCCGTCTACCTTCTATATTTTCAGAAATACCACCTAAATTAAGGGGATTTTCCTGATTAGCGTTCAGAGATATAACAGGTTCACTTCCATAAGAAAAATTATTTATTCCTAAAGAAGCTAATAAAATAATCCCAACACCAATACCCAAGCCCAATTTCTGTTTACTAATTGTTTTATAAAAATTTTTCATTTTTTTGTTTTAAATATACTGATACAATTCATATATATATATATATATAACTTTTTTTTAAAAAAAATACAACATATTTTTATAATATTTTGCATTTTTCTTCGCCATAGCTTTCGATTGTACTTAATTGATGATATCCGCTAGAAACATTCGAGTCTATTGAAAATTTTGGGCATACTTTTACTTTCAAAAAATACATAGTATAATTTCACGATTTTTAAAGGAAATAAGTAAATTAAAATCTCATACACCAAATTTTGGAATTTCTAATTTAAATTTAATTGAACTATTTATACACGTTTCTACCTTTAGCTCAGGGAAAAATTTATTTTTCAATTTCTTTAATTCCCCTAATGCGCAATCATTTTCGCATTTTCTATCTCGTAACCATTCAGCTATATTCATATCTGGAGTTATAATAAAGTTGTTTAAAATATTCTCTTTGTATAATTCATATTCTTTAAAGAAAAGTTCTTCAATTGCTTGACTAGCTCTATCTTGTATAAATACAGAAAGAGTTTTTAATATTTCGGATACTTCCTTTACGATATCCGAAGAGCCTTCAAGATTTTGAGAGCAAGGAATATATGCGCTATTAATAGCTTCTGAAGTCTTTAAAAGATTTTCTGAAAATAAAGAAATTTTTTGAGCAATATTTATAATTATTTGAATTAATTCTTTAGTTTGAATTGATTCTTCAGAAAAAAATAAATTATTGTCTTTTTGTTCTTCAATTTTAATTAAAATCTTATTTAAATTTGATGTAATATTTTCTATATATTGAGCTCCTGCTGTTATACATAAATAATTACTTTCTGATTGTACGAAAAAATTGTACATATTATTGGTATCATTATTTAAATTATCAAGTATAATACTTATTTCTTCTAATATTTCTTTATTTGTTAGTTTTTTAGCAGCTATATTTTCAAAAATATTCTTAACAACATCGTATATTTTTAATACAGCTGGAAATAATAGGTTAAAGCAATTCTCTCCAGTTTGGAAAGTCTTTTTTAAATCACTAACTAACTTTCCTATTGTTTCTAATAATAAAGATAATTGAGAAAAATCTAAATAATTAAGATTATTATACAAACATAATTTATTATTTTGAAAAAGAATATTTAAGCAATTTAGAAGATTTTGGTATTCATCGCATAAAATAGAAATATTCCCCAATAAATCTCCCCCTAAGTTATTGCAATTAGGCATTTGAATATTTGCTAAAACATTTTCAAGATAAGTTTTTATATTTTTTGCAGAATCTAAAATTAGTTGAAAAATTCCATCTAAAGTGGAAGTTGTAGAAAAAGATGTTATGTATGGAATTTGATTTTTTTCACAAAACTTGATCATGCTTTTACTGAGGGAATTAATAGTTTCACTTATAGAAGAATGATATTCATCATATTTTACATGTAAACAATATTGTTGTTCTTGTTCATAATCTAAGTCTAACAACGAAAGTGCTGCCAAAATATGTATTATATTACCATTTAATATTCTAAGAAATTTATTAACTATATCCTGATTTTGAGATACAAAAGAAAATGGAATTTTTTCTAAATTTTTAGAGAAAATGGCCATACTTTTTGTAATTTTTGCAAAAAAATCCAAAAATTTGTTAGGACAAGATTTTTCAAAAAAGTTCGATAGATTCGTTGTATTTTGTGCAATTTGCTTAGCTTGTGTTTTTACATCGGAAAAAAATTGCTCAAGTAAAAATTCAGGAAACTTAACATTATTTAATGAATCGGCAATAATTTCGTAAGATGTGGAAATATTTTGTAAAACTTCAACAATCCATCCATTTCCATATATTTCAACATTATGAGACTCTGTATAAAAATTTTTCCAAAAATTTGAAATATTTTGTAAATTGGCTGCCATTTCTTCAAAAATTTGAGTTAAATCTTTTCTTGCATATGATTTATCGGGAATTTCTGGAAATGATGTTTCTTTTAATAGTTCAGAAAGCTGTTTAAAAAGCTCATACACAGGAATACAAATTTCAGCACAATTTACAATAATATCGTTCGTGTTTTTTGCATTCAAAAAATTATCTGGAAGCTTTACTATCTGCGCTGTAATTAATTCAGTTTTTTCTGCTATTTGAATCATTATATTTCTAAAAATTTCATTCTCTAGAAGATTTAATACTTGTCTTGATTTAATAATACTAGTATTACAATAACTTGATATTTTATTTAAAACATTTGCTAGTACGGAAAGATTTTGTTTCAGAGAGGTAAGAAAATAATTTCTTGTAATTAAATATACCGAATTAAAATTCTCTCTTAAAATTTCTAAATTTTCAATTAATATATTTAATTTAAATGCTTTGCAATTACTGCAATAATCAGTGATTAAATGGTCTTTTAATAATATTTGAAAATCCAAAAGCGTATTTGATATTACTTTTATTTCATCAAATATCCCTCCGGCTCTCCCCTGAGGAATTCTAAAATTTTCAGCAAAATTCTTTATTGCCTGAGAAAAATCATAAATTCTTAAAGGTATAGAGGTACACCAATTATTGTTTTGTAAAATTTGAAGTTCTTCATCTGTATCAAAACTTTTTATTAAAATTTGATATAAATTACTTATTTTTTCTTTAATATTTTGCGCATTAATATTATTAAAAATACATTCATTATTTTTAGATAAAGTATTAAAACAATTTTTCAAATCTTTTAAAAATTCATTAATTTTTTCAAATGTTTCCTTGTTAAAAAACTTCCAAGCATTTTCTTCTGTAAGCAAACCAATATTTTGCTGAAGCTTTTTAAGTACTGCACAAGAAAGATCAATAATAGAAACAATTTCCACGCATCCATTGCATTTTTCTCTAAATAACAATTCGTTTAAAAGATTTTCTGTACTATCAATAAATTCTTTTCTATTTTGGTTTAATAGGAAATTTTCGATTTTTTTCTCTAATTCTCCAGCACATATATATAATTTATTTATATTTTGACGTTCTTTATATGGGCTATCAGGCTTTTTTGCAAGAGCACGGCAAAGTTTTAAATCCTTCAAAAAATTTTGGCTATTAGGAAGATCAATATAATTTCTGGCTGAAAAGTTAAGGCGAGCATAATCTGGCAACATTATTTCCAATATCGAATAAAGAATTGAAAAAAGTGATTGAGAAGTTCTTTCTGCTTCAACACTAGGAAAAATAATGGTTTCTTTTTGATTTAAAATATTTAACAACTGCATAACCGTTGGGATAAGGTGTTCTGGAACTTGAGAGAATTCAATTTCTTGGACATCTCCTATTTTTTCCAAAAATTCAGAAAATCTACTTGGTGCTAAAAAAAACTCTTCTTTTGATAAAATTTCAGCAATTTTGTTAAATAAGGCAAAAATTGTTGGCTTTTTTTCAATTTGTTCAAACAATAAAACATCAGAAGGAAGGCCAATTAATTGTTTAGTTATTTGGAACTTTTCAGAAAGTAATGCTTCATGTCCTGAAATTTCCATTAATAATTTTTCAACAGAATTTTCATTTTTTAAAAGTAAAAAAAGAGGCTGTATAGTAATGTTATAAATAAATTCTTTCAGGTTTGAAATTACTTCATCTATATCCACTATTTCATTTATAGCTATCAGCCCTGAAACCAATTTTTCATGTGGTAATTTATATGCATTTTCGTTAGTTAACATTTCTAAAGATGAATTTAAAATTTTTTGAAGTGTTTTTAATTTTACTAAAACAGTTTCATTATCAGCATTATTAACCAATAACACTGAAAAAAGTTCTTCATTAATCGATTCTTTTAGGCTTTCTTTAATTAATTCAAAAATATAGTTCAATTTTCCCCACACTGTTGCTTTTTGAGGATTATTCAACCTATGTCCCAAATTTTTTAAAGCTCCTTCATAAGTAACTGATACATTGATTAAAGGAGATATGCTTTGAAGGATAGAAAGTATTATCTCTTTAGGTAAAATAACAATAATAGTATTTAGGAAATTTTCTAAATAATTAATTGCATCAAAAATTGTTTTAAAAGAAAGGTCAGTTTCTTGAAGATTTTGCCCAATAATTCCGGCAATAACATCTTTTTGCGTTCCTTCAAATTGATTAGTAATTTCGCTAACTCTAGTGCGAATTCCCTCAATTTCAAATTGTATCTGTTCAATTCCTGTAGAAAATCCAATTTGTACAAAAAACAATATACAATATATTTTTCTAAATAGATGTTTAAACAAGGAAGTATTTTAAAAAAGAACTACCTGAGTTTATAGTATATGCATTGTGTTTATAAAAGGTAAACGGTTAGATATATACTGGGGCCCCAAAAGAATGCGGATTTTAATTGCTGCCAATCCTTTTAAATCCAAGAAGTTTGAATCCGCAATTTTTTGGGGTTTGGATATAAAACACCAGTTAAAATATCCATGAAGACAACTTCTAAGCAGTAATTTAAAAAGATTCACACAAGCCTTTACCTAACCTTTTAGTAAAACCCCCTTAACAGCCTATTTCCATTGTAGGCCTGCTATAATTATTTAGGCTAATAACCTCTTTACAGCTGCAAAATATGCTAAATCACGTGGTGCCCTTTTTACAGGTACAACTAAATCACGTGGTGTCCTTTTCCATTTATCTTTAACATCTTTCCTTGCTCCAGCAGCAAGTAATACTTTAGTACATTCTGTATGCCCTTTAGTTGCACAAATAATTGCGCCATAAAGTGGTGTCATTCCATAATAATCTTTACCCTCTTTATTTGCTCCAGCAGCAAGTAATACTTTAACAATTTCTATACTCCCTTTCCAAGCTGCTACATGAAGTGGTGTCTCTCCATCATTATCTTTAGCCTCTTTATCTGCACCATTTTTAAGTAATGTTTTAGCATCATTAATGCGTCCTTCTTGAATAGCTTCATGAAGTAGAAGAGGAGCTGGAGCGGGAACTAGAGCTAGAGCGGGAACTGGAGCTGGAGGAGCAGCAGGAACTGGAACAACAGCAGGAGCAGGAGCTGGAACTGGAGGAGCAGGACGAGTTATATTCCAAATAATTTTCGATATTCCCACTGCTGCTACTATTGCTCCTCCTATAATCCACTTTCCTGGGTGTTCTTTAAAAGAATCTTTGCCATTTTTCCACAATTCTCCAACCCTTTCTATAGGGTGTAGTATTGCTTGGCCTATTCCCTCTGTTTCATGTATTGCTCTTGCATCACCTGCTGCCCCGTAAGAAATATTGCTTATTCCCAATAATGAAACAAGCAGCGCTGTAGTTTTATAAAATTCCTTCATTCCCTTTACTTCCTTTAAAATAATCTAACAAACAACAATACAATTAGTATAATATATATTCCTTCTACATTTCAAGTTTTATTTTATCTTTTTTTAACACATTGTAGCTAGTATGTTGTTGGGGGTTTTTAAAAGTGATTTTATTGGAAAGTTTTTGTTTTGTAAAAATACACTATAAGCTTCAATTGTGATATAAAAAAGTAAGAACTTGTCTTAATGGATATTTTAATTGGTGTTTTATACCCAAACCCAAAAAAAATGCGGATTAAAACTACTTGGATTTCAAGATTGGCAGCAATTAAAATCCACATTTTTTTGGGGGCCCCAGTATACGTCAAATCAGGTGCTCGAATCCTCATGGGGTTTGGGGGAAATCTTGATTTCCCCCAATGCCCCTCGCGTACGTCAAAGTGCACTCCGGTTCTCCGGTTCTGCGCTTCGTTTTTCCTTAAAAAACCTCACTTAAAATATCCATGAAGACAGCTTCTGAGAATTTTTCAAATGGACTTTTTGTGGAAAAAAAAATTGTAGATTGGGCGATTTTACAAAATGAGTTTGGAGAAGATTGTGTTTTATCTAAAAAAAATATTAATTTAGAAAAATTAAAAAAAATCGAGATTCTTCCTAAAGTATCACCAAAAACAGAGCTAGAAACACCTACAAACGATAGACTTCCTTCGAAACCGATTTCTTCTAGCAAAGTTGAAGGAGCATACGAAGCGCAGAACCGGAGTGTACAAAATGTACATGAGGATTCGAGCATCGAAGCGACGAACAAATTTGCAGAAGAAATTGAGTTTCAAAGGAAGTCTAATATAAAGGAACAAAAAACGAGAACCCCATCAGAGAATCAAAAAATTTCAGCATTAAAAGAACTAAAAGATGCAATTTTTGCATTCGAGAAATGTGATTTAAAAAAGTACGCAATAAACACGGTTTTTGCAGATGGCAATCCAGATTCTCAGGTTATGTTTATTGGTGAAGCTCCCGGATTTGAAGAAGATAAGCAAGGTCTTCCTTTTGTTGGGCAAAGCGGAAGGCTTTTAAATAAGATGCTTGCAACAATAGGGTTGCTCCGCCAAGAAGTATATATAACAAATGTTGTCTATTGGCGTCCTCCTGGAAACCGTACTCCAGAGCCTTATGAAATCGATCAATGTAGACCATTTTTTGCAAAGCATATAGAGCTAATAGCCCCAAAAATTTTAGTATTGTTAGGGATGACAGCAATGAAAGCTGTGCTGCAAGTGAATACAGGATTATCTAAAGCGCGAGGATTTTGGCATTATTATGCAATTACTGATAAAACAAGAATTAAAACAATGGTTACATTTCATCCATCATATTTATTGCGATCGCCTGGGCAAAAGGCTTTTGCTTGGGAAGATTTTATGATGATTAAAGAAGGGCTAACTGAAAACTAATTTATATGACTCCTATATTTTTAGAGAGAGGCCTCACCTTACTTTCAAATAAGGTAAAAGAAGAATTATATCCTGCAGATATAGCTTTTAGGGAATTTTGTAAAGAAAAAAACTTAGGTAGTAAAAACAGGCGTGAACTTTCTCAATATTTTTTTGAATTTTTAAGAAAATATTGGTTCTATTATTGGAAAAATGGAAATACTGAAAATATAGAAGAAATGGTTAAAGTGTTTTTAAAAGAAAAATACTTGAACGAGTCTGCACCAATATGGGCAAAGGCAAACTTATCACCTGAAATTTGGGAAGAATTTGAAAACTCATTTCCGGCCAATAAAGAAATACTTCAGGAAATTCAAAATAAACAAGCATACACTGATATAAGAGTTAACACATTTGCTGGGTTTCAGAAAAGCTTTGTTGCCCGTCAATTATGTGCAGATGGGTTTGTTGTGGATGAACTTCCCTACGGGGCTGGACTGCGCCTACAGCAAAGATTTGATTTTTCGCGAAATGCTTTGTATAGAGCTGGTGCCTTTGAGATTCAGGATTTTGGCTCACAAATTGTTTCAAATTTATGCTGTCAAAAATATAATAATACAGACATTAATTCTGTTTTAGACTATTGCGCTGGCGGAGGCGGAAAGAGCTTAGCGATTTTAAACAATCTGAACAGTTTAGAAAAAATTGTACTTACTGACATAGATCAAAAGCGCTTTAACTCGGCAAAGCACCGTTTTGAGAGAATTCAAAAATTTTCTGAAAAGAAATCTTTTTTTGAAAAAAAGATCGAAAAAAATGTTTTTTTTAGCGAAATTAATGAAATTAATGGACAATTTGATATTGTGCTTGTTGACGCGCCTTGTTCAGGCATTGGAACTTTAAGACGTAATCCTTGGCTAACCATTAATTTAAATAATCGAGAAAAAATTAATGAATTACACTATATTCAATGCGAAATTTTAAAAAAAGCGGCTTTTTTTGTAAAAAAGGAAGGCTTCTTGATTTATATAACGTGCTCAATACTTAAAAAAGAAAATGAAGATGTTGCTCATAAGTTTTTGCTTAATTTCCCAGAATTTAAATCGGTGGATATATCAGATTGCTGGCAACATAGTTTTTCACAGAAGCTTTTGCTCAAATTACAACCTTCACGCCCTTTTCTTCGCCTATGGCCAAGTATTTTCGATTCTGATGGTTTTTTCATGGCTATTTTTCAAAATGAAAACTAAAATCCCCTGATTATATACAATAATTACAAGAAAACTTTGAAAATCCCCCTGAAAAGAGGGATTTTCTGTTGTAATTTTCTGTTAATATTACTATACCTTATCCACTAAAGATTTAGGATTCTTGAGGGAAGGCGGATGCAAAAATAAAAGCTTAAGCTTATCGTGGTGGTGATGGAAGTGTCGCCATCCAATCTTCACCATCCCATTTATATACTACCTCATTACTAAACTTTATTATCCAACGAGTATCACTACTTGGAGTAGTTAAATCATTTAAGTTGATTCCTGAATCTACTTCACTAAGATCAAATGTGTAATTGTCATCATCCGATATAGGTGGAGCTGCCTCTAAAATGCTGTTTATAATATCAATGCCTTCATTGTAAAATAAAACCTTTATCGTCTTGTTGGCTGTATCAGGAATTGTTACTAATTTTAAGCTTGAAGACCTGAATGCACTACTACTATTAATTGTATTAGTTACGCTATTTGGAATTTCTAATGAGGTTAAGCTTTGACAATTGTAGAATACACTATCACCAATTATCAAATCAGTTACACTATTTGGAATTGTTAATGAGGCTAAGCTTGAACTCTGGAATGCACCATTACTAATTGTCAAATCAGTTACGCCATTTGGAATTTCTAATGAGGTTAGTCTTGAACAATAAGAGAATGC
>JAITOG010000056.1 GCA_031290075.1 Holosporales bacterium
CTCACCTGTTCGCAGTAATATTCTGACAATTTGGAAAACCCCTTTCGAATCCTTGAACATTAAATTATTCATGAACAGGGTTACGCTTTATACTTGAGAACTAAAAGACCCTGGAGATACAATAGACTTTGTATGTAAGCTTTGATTTTAAAAAGGGATTTAGGCTGCACTTTCGTAACTAAATTTTTTCTGCGAATTTTCGCGTCGCTTCGAGTACCAATTCGTTTTAAATGAGAGCCCGCTTCGGTGCTCCAGATGCTCCGAAATTGGTCTCATAAAAAAAATTATTCATACTTATACCCAATGGCTGTGAAACGCAGTCTGAATTCTCTAGTAATTCTGCTGGATTAGAAGGCGATGAATCCGAGAATTTTACTGCGAATTGGTATAACTACGCTTTACCATAATCAATACCTATGTTACCAAATTTGGTTAGCTGCCCATCAAAAAATAACTTTATTGTTCCAACTGGTCCATGACGCTGTTTAGCAATAATTAGTTCCGCCTGATTATAAACTTCGTTCATTAATTTTTGCCATTGAGCATGTTCTTCTGTTCCTTCTTTCGGTTCTTTTCTTGCCTGATAATATTCTTCACGATAAATAAATAGCACAACATCAGCGTCTTGTTCTATAGATCCAGATTCCCTAAGATCCGATAACTGCGGTCTTTTGTCGTCTCGTTGTTCAACAGCACGTGATAGCTGAGATAACGCTAAAACGGGAATATTAAGTTCCTTTGCTAAAGTTTTCAAATTTCTTGTAATTGCAGATACTTCTTGAACGCGGTTATCTGCGGTCCTTCTTGAAGCAGCATCAATTAACTGCAAATAATCAATAACTATAAGGCCAATATTATGTTGCCTTTTTAAACGTCTGGCTCGGCTTCGTAAAGATGCAAGACTCAGCCCAGGTGTATCATCTATATATAATTCGGTATTACTAATCTGTCGGCTAATTTCAACAAATTTAGGAAAATCCTCCTTTCTAATACTTCCTCTGCGAATTTTATCTGAGGATATTCCACATTCGCTTGCTAAAATACGCATAGCTAATTGTTCAGCAGACATTTCTAAGGAAAAAAAGGCTACCTTTGCACCTTCAGTTGGCTTGCTTAAATGAGATCTTGCCGCATTAAAAGCAATGTTTGTGGCAAGTGCAGTTTTTCCCATAGATGGCCTTCCTGCAATTATTAGCAAATCTGACTTATGTAGACCGCCAAGCCACCTATCAACATCAAGCAGCCCTGAAGTAACACCAACAACGTGGCTATCGCGCTTAAATGCGGCTTCTGCGGTTTCTATTGCTTGTACTAAAGCATCACGAAAGGCTATTGTTGTATTTTTACCTTGTCCTAGTTCTACAAGGTTATAAAGTTTCTTTTCTATATTTTCCACAATTTCAACAGCAGAATTTTCAATGTCTACTGTGCGGCATTCATCTGTGGTTTCCTGAGAAATGCTGATTAGTTGCCTTCTTACAAAGGTATCAAAAATAATCCTTCCATAATCTAAAGTATTTAATAAAGAAACTACCGAATTAGCTAATTCCACAAAATATTCAGCCCCTCCAATACTTTTTAATTCTTCTTCATTATTAAAAAAATCTTTCAATGTAATTGGATCAGCAACTTGATTCCTATCAGTTAAGATTTGGATAGCATAATAGATTTTCCCATGCGCTGTTGAATAAAAGTGTTCAGCTTTCAAAAAATCAGAAACTTGTTCAATAGCGTGATTATTCAGCAAAATCCCTCCCAAAAGAGATTTTTCTGCTTCTATATTGTGAGGAACTGTTTGTTCGGAATTTTGAGCATTATTTTCCAAATTAATGTTTATTGGAGTTGCAGTTGCTGGGCTAGACATTGAATTCAGATTTAAAGATTATTTCGGATACATATAGTAGAATACAATATTTTCTTTTACAAAAAAACATTTTTATTCGAAATCGCAATCAGTTAATTATTGCCCTGGGATTGGGCGATAATTCTAATTTCAAAACCCCTTCTCCATATGGTAGTGGAGCAAGTTCTTCATAACCGTTATGGTGAAATATGCCCTTTTTTTCGTGATGTTCATGTCCAGTAACCACAAAAAACTTTGCTGTATTTAATTTTGGATATTTAGTTTCAATTTCCTTTTGAAGTTCTTTCATCAAAAGTTGAGTTTCTTTTCTACCCGCATGACTCGCTATCACTATGTTTAGCTTTTTATATTTTTGAATTTCCAGCATTGCGCTTTCTATAGCACTAATGATTTTTTTAGCGCTATTTTTCATACTTTCTCCAGCCCTATCTTTTTCAAACCAAACCAGGCCAGAGCTATCTTTTCGCGCAAAAAAACATTTTTTTGTGCAATAACCAATAAAAATACTATTTTCGTGTACAAAATAGCTTTTTTTCTCCGCTGCAACAGCTTCGGGAATTCCACTTTTAACAAAACTTAAATTAGTGTTTAATAAAAATGCGTTTCGAGGAAACAGCTTTTTAAGATTTTTTGAAAATGTTAGTAACTTTCCGTTATATTTAAACTCATGATTTCCTAAATTTAAAAGGAATGTTACTTTTTTGCCCAGCGTTTTTAAACGTTCATTCAATTTAACTAAAAAGAGATCTTGAAATTGTTTCCCTGCATGTAATGAAGCATTGCTATTTTTATACGAAATTTTCTTATTGAAAATGCCTTTTACTTTTTTAGAGGGTAAAGATTTAAATGAGGTAAAATAATCACCATTCCCAAGCACAATTACATGAGAATAGGGCTTAGAAGCTTCTATAATTTCATGTATCATGTATGGGTAATTTTGCTCATTCTCGTGAATATCACTGAATGTTACTACAAGTGTGCTACAAATTCCCTGATAAAAACTTCCCGTAAAAATAATTGCTTTCAACCATAAACTAATTGCTAAAAACTTTTTAATGCTCATTACTTTCAAAAAAAACACCTTTATTCACAACTCTATCAAAAAATTATTTTAAAATAAAGAAAATAGATCTTGTTTTTCTTTTGTTTTTCGAAACCGATTTCTTTTAGTGAATTAATCGCCCTGTTGTCTTGAAGCTTTTTTCCTATCATTGGGGTCAAGAATTGCTTTTCTAAGGCGTATTGTTTTAGGCGTAACTTCTACGCGTTCATCATCTTCAATATACGTTAGCGCTTGCTCTAGACTCATTAGTCTTTGAGGCCTTAGTTTTATAGCATCGTCTTTCCCTGATGCGCGCACGTTTGTTAGCTGTTTAGCGCGCAATGGATTTACTATTAGGTCGTTAGGACGTGTATGCTCTCCTATAATCATCCCTTCATATACCTGATCTCCAGCCGTTATAAATAATTCCCCGCGAGGTTCTAAGTTAAATAGTCCATATGCAACTGCAGCTCCCTTATCTGTAGAAATCAAAACGCCATTTCGGCGCCCTTCAAAAGCCCCTGTATATTGTTTATAACCACAGAAAACATGGTTTAAAACTCCCGTTCCTCTAGTTTCTGTTAAAAACTGGCTGTTATAACCAACCAAGCCATGTGAAGGTCCAACAAAAGTTATGCGTGTTCGCCCTGCTCCGTATGGACGCATATCTGTCATTTCTGCACGACGATTACTTAAAGATTCAACAACAGTTCCTGAAAACTCTTCATCCACATCAACAAAGATTTCCTCAAAAGGTTCGAGCAATTCTCCTGTTTTTGGATCTTTCTGGAAAACTACTTTTGGGCGACTTATAGACATTTCAAATCCTTCGCGGCGCATAGTTTCAATCAAAACACCAAGCTGCAGCTCTCCTCGACCGGCAACTATTATATTTTCTTTGTTTGGAGACATTTTTACAGAAATTGCTACATTCCCTTCCGCTTCACGCATCAAACGATCAACGATTATGCGGAAGGTTACCTTTGTTCCCTCCTTTCCAGCTAAAGGGGAATCATTAGCGGATATTGTTATTGAAAGTTTTGGTGGATCTAATGGGTCCGCTGGAATTACAATTGGATTTTCAGGACTTGATATTGTATCAGCAACGGTTGATTTTTCTAGCCCAGCGATTGCTATAATCTCCCCAGCGCTTGCGCTTTCTGTTGGTATTCGTTCAATCCCGTGAAATGTTAATATTTTGGCAATTCTTCCAGTTTCAACAATTTCTCCTTTTTGATTAAGAGATTGAACAAAAGTATTTGGTTTTATTGTTCCGCTATTAATTTTCCCTGTTAAAATACGCCCAATGTATGGATCATATTCTCTGGTTGTAATAAGCATAGAAAATGGTTGCTGTGCCTTTTGAGCACAAACAGCTTCAGGAACATGTTTCACAATCGTTTCAAAAAGTGTTGATAAATCCTTTTTTTCAGCATTTAAATCATTAACCGCCCAACCATCCCGACCAGAAGCATAAAGAATCGGAAAATCTAATTGTTTTTCATTTGCATTTAAGGCAACAAACAAGTCAAAAACTTCATTAAGAACCTCCTGATGGCGCTCATCCGTACGATCTATTTTATTAATTACCACAACGGGGCATAGTCCCAATTTTAATGCCTTCATAAGCACAAATTTTGTTTGCGGAAGAGGCCCTTCAGCAGCATCAATAAGTAGAACTGCACTGTCGACCATACTCAAAATACGTTCTACTTCTCCGCCAAAATCAGCGTGTCCTGGAGTATCAACAATATTTATTCTTACATTTTCCCAAATCAAAGATGTGCACTTTGCTAATATTGTAATTCCTCGCTCTCGCTCCAAATCGTTAGAATCCATAACACGTTCAGCAACATTTTGATTTGATCTAAAAGTTCCGCTTTGTTTAAGCATAGAATCTATAAGGGTCGTTTTCCCGTGGTCAACGTGAGCTATTATCGCAATATTTCGAATAAACATAAAAAAGAAAAAAAGAACTTCTTAAGTATTAATTATAACAGAATTTAATATAAAAACTAATACTATCTTTTACTTTAAAGTGAAAATAGCTAACATTAAGGGAATTTTTTTTCTTAAAACTTTTTTAACAATAACTCGTGGAAGGAAATACAATTTTTTCAAACTTACATACAATAAAAATAATTGCTCTAAATTTCTTTTATGTTACTATTACTGTAAGTTTTTTAATCTAATATTCTGTCTTGATGAGAACTATAGATTATGATGTTTTTGTACAAAAAGCCTTACGAAACATTGTTCATGATATCTTGCTTGATACTATGAATTATGGGCTTGTTGGAAATCATCACTATTATATTACATTTGCAACAAACCACCCTTGGGTGGAAATGCCAAGTTATTTGGTAGAAATGTACCCAGATGAAATGGTTATTGTTCTTCAGCATGAATTTTGGGATCTTGAGGTTATGAATGACCGTTTTTCTGTAACTCTATACTTTGACGATGCAAGCGAACGTATTACTGTTCCATTTGCAGCTTTAGTCAATTTTTTAGATCCTTCTGTAAAATTTGGATTACAGTTTGTTCCAGATAATGATGAGCCAAATCCTAAACCAAGTAAAACTTCATTTAGTAAAAATGCGCCCCCAAGTGAAAACGTAATTTCGCTAGATGATTTTAGAAAAAAATAATTTTTTTTAATATTTATAATTTCGCATACCAACAAAATCCATGCATTAACAATTAAAGTCTAATAGAGAAAAAAGAAGAAAAAAAAAGATTTTATAGAGGAATATTTGGAAAGATTCAGAACTTTACATAAAGCTGTAAGCATCATTTCAGATTCAAGAAAAGTTACTCCAGGATGTGCATTTGTAGCGATTCCTTGTGAAGATGTAGATCTTCACGTAAAAGAGGCCCTTGAAAAAGGGGCAATTATTGTTATTCGTGAGGGGAAAGGTAAATTTTCCGAGAAAACCCTGTATGTAAGAAATGCCAGAAAAAGTTTAGCAAAATTAAGCAGCGATTTTTTTGAGGAAAGACCTGAGGTTTTACTAGGAGTTACGGGAACCAACGGGAAAAGCTCCGTTGTAAGTTTTGTTAGCCAAATTCTTGGCTTATTTAATATAAAAACGGCAAGCATTGGAACACTGGGGGTTAATGTTTTAAATAGTACTTTTCAAATTAATGATTCGTTAGATCCTGGATTTAAAAATATGACAACATACGATCCATTCATTTTTCATCGGATTTTAAGGGATTTATCCAAAAGCGACTTTAAATGTGCTGCAATTGAGGCTACCAGCCATGGTCTTCACCAATATCGCCTTGATGGCGTGAAATTTGATGCTGTTGCGTTAACAAATATAACACAAGATCACTTGGATTATCATAAAACAATGGCTAGGTATGTTGCTGCAAAGGGCAGACTCTTTTCTGAGTTAGCAAAAGATTGCGCTGTTGCTGTTTTGAATAAAAAAAGTAATTTTTTAGAATTTTTTAAAAAAAAATCTGAAAAATTAAAATTAAAAGTGATTTTTTTTGCTATAGACGAAGATACAGATATTTGCGCTACGAACATCATTCAAAACGAAAAAGGAACAAATTTTGATCTTAAGGTATTTAATCAAATATTTAAAAATGTTTCATTTAAAGTCAATGGACGTTTTCAAATAGAAAATTTATTATGTGCAATAGGTTTAATATCTGTAAAATATCCACAAGTAATTAAGCGTATTGATGATGTGATTCCGCATTTAGATACTGTTCCTGGAAGGCTTGAATTTGTAGGAATGCATAATGGAGGAAAAGTTTTTGTTGATTTTAGCCATACTCCAGATGCTTTGGAAAAGGTCTTGGGAGAATTAAGGGGGCAAAATCCAAATAATTTAATTGTGGTTTTTGGTTGTGGTGGCCAAAGAGATGTTAAAAAGCGCCCTATCATGGGAGAGATTGCTTTTAGACTTGCTGATCAAGTGATTATAACTGACGATAATCCTCGTTCTGAAGATCCTGAAAAAATTCGTAAAGACATATTATCAGGCGTAATTGATATGGCAAAAGTTGTTGAAATCCCAGGAAGGGATAAGGCCGTTAAAGAAGCCCTTACATATGTTGGTGAAAAGGATATTCTGTTGGTTACTGGACGGGGACATGAGGAATTTCAGAAAATTGGAAATACTGAAATCCCTTTTAACGATGTAGAATTTATTAAAAAAAATATTTCACTAAAAAAAAGTTTGACAATGATGTAAAAAAATCGTATTATCCAGCTAAGTTTTATGATCCCGTGAATTAAAGGTTTTAAAAATGTTAACATCGAATGTGTGCAAAAGAGTAGTATTTATTGCAAGTTTTGTTTTTTTAGGTAATTTTTGTAATTGCGCACAAAGAGAAGGGGCTTTAGGAAAAGGTATTATAGGAATTGTGTCAGCAGTGGGTGGTGGAGTTATTGGCGCTATCTTTGGGGGGGGGAGAGAAAAAGGCTTACAGTCTCAATTACAGGCTACGATAAGTGGAAAGGAAACAATTATACAGAGATTACAATCTCAGCTACCTCAATTACAGGCTACGATAAGTGGAAAGGATACAATTATACAGAGATTACAATCTCAGCAATCTCGACTGCAAGCTAATAATAGCTGGTTTGAAAATCATCGATTGGGTTTGGAAATAGGAGGAACAGTATTAGGGGTGGTAGCATTAATTGCAGAAGGTATTTTTTGCTGGAGGAAGTCAATTGCTGATAAAGATACAAGGGATGCCTCAATTCGTAATGGCACAGATTCCGTAGCAAATGTTGCAAGGGGTGACGCAGAGCAGCGAGCCAGAGATGCTGAAGCTGCCAGAGATACCGCAGAGCGTGACCTAGCTACCGCAAACACAGCCAAAGGTGAAGCAGAAGAACGAGCCACAACGGCTGAAGCTGCCAGAGCTGCCGCAGAGCGTGACCTAGCTACCGCAAACACAGCCAAAGGTGAAGCAGAAGAACGAGCCACAACGGCTGAAGCTACCAAAGTTGCCGCAGTGCAGCAAGCCACAACGGCTGAAGCTGCCAGAGCTGACGCAGAAGAACGAGCCACAAGGGCTGAAGCTGCCAAAGTTGCCGCAGTGCAGCAAGTCGCAGAGGCTGAAGCTGCCAGAGCTGACGCAAAAGGAAAAATAGAGGGGCTAGAGAAAGAAGCTACAAGTCTTAAAGCTGACGCAGCGCAGCGAGTCGCAGAGCTTGAAACTGCCAGAAAGGAACTAGAGCAAGCCAAAGCTGACGCAGTGCAACAAGCTGAAAAGGCTGAAGCTGCCAGAAAGGAACTAGAGCAGCAAGTCGCAGAGCTTGGAGCTGCCAAAAGGGAACTAGAACAAACCAAAGCTGACGCAGAAGGACGAGTCACAAAGGCTGAAGCTGACAAAGCTGCCGCAGAAAAACAAGTCGCAGCTGCTAAAGTTGCCGCAGAGCAGCAAACCAGAGAGGCTGAAGCTGCCAAAGTTGCCGCAGTGCAGCAAGCCACAACGGCTGAAGCTGCCAAAGCTGACGCAGAGCAGCAAGCCACAGAGGCTGAAGCTGCCAAAGTTGCCGCAGAGCGTGAAAAAGGTGAAGCAGAAGGACGAGCCACAACGGCTGAAGATGCTATAGTGAAACTAGAGAAAGAAGCTACAAGTCTTAAAGCTGACGCAGCGCGACAAGTCGCAGAGCTTGAAACTGCCAGAAAGGAACTAGAGCAAGCCAAAGCTGACGCAGCGCAGCAAGCCACAAGTCTTAAAGCTACAGAAGAACGAGCCACAAGGGCTGAAGCTGCCAGAGCTGACGCAGCGCAGCGAGCAGAAAAGGCTGAAGCTGCCAGAGCTGACGCAAAAGGAAAAATAGAGGGGCTAGAGAAAGAAGCTACAAGTCTTAAAGCTGACGCAGCGCAGCGAGTCGCAGAGCTTGAAGCTGCTAAAGTTGCCGCAGGGAAACGATCCGCAGAGCTTGAAACTGCCAGAAAGGAACTAGAGCAA
>JAITOG010000023.1 GCA_031290075.1 Holosporales bacterium
CTGGTCTAAGAGGAGATGTTGCTACTCTGAAAACTCAAGTTAGTGCAACAACCACGGGACTAATAGATTTAGTTGGTACAGCAACTACTGGCTTAAGAGGAAAAGTTACTAGCTTAGAAACTAGTGTTGGGACAACAGATACTGCTGGTTTAAGAAAGAAAGTTGTTGATCTAGAAACTAGTGTTGGAACATCAGCAACTACTGGCCTAAGAAAGGATGTTGCTGATCTAAAAACTAGTGTTGAAGCAACAAATGTTACTACTCTAGCAGGAAAAGTTACGACCCTAGAAACTAGTGTTGGTACAACAGATACTACTGGTTTAAGAGGAGTAGTTGGAGCATCAGACAGTGCTGGCCTAAGAAAGAAAGTTGTTGATCTAGAAACTAGCGTTGGAACATCAGCAACTACTGGCCTAAGAAAGGATGTTGCTGATCTAAAAACTAGTGTTGAAGCAACAAATGTTACTACTCTAGCAGGAAAAGTTACTAGCCTAGAAACTAGTGTTGGGACAACAGATACTACTGGTTTAAGATATAGAGTTGGTAAGCTAGAAACAAGTACTACTGGCATAACAGAAATAGTTGGAGCATCAGACAGCGCTGGCCTAAGAAAGAAAGTTGCTGATCTAGAAACTAGTGTTGGAAAATCAGATAGCGAGGGCCTAAGAAAGAAAGTTATTGACAACTATGATTATTTAAAAAATTATTTTTTGGATATGTCTAATCGAGTTTTTTCTAATAGTGATTCTCTAGAAAAAAGAATTGCTAAGCTTGAAGAAACGCTTCTAAGAAGTTAAAGATATTCCAGGAATTGCAAGTATGTTTGCCTTAACCTTTGAATCAATATTATATAGAGAAGGAAGTGTTATTTTGCTTTTTACTTCAATATTGAGGGAAGAAAAATGCAAAACAATAATGCAATCTCCTGGTTCCACCTGCTGTAAAACTTCTTTTAGAACTTCAAGATCGCAGTCTGGAGAAATCTGAAAATTTAAAAATTGATTTTTTGTTTTGCTTGTTAAATTTGTATCCAATTTTTCCAAAGTTACCCCGGTAATACGGTATGTTTCATCACTATTCGACTTTATAGTAGCTTCTACACACACAGCTAATCCAGGTTCTATAAGGTCTCGAATTTTTGCGTAATTTTCTGAAAAAAAAGGAACTTCAAAAATACTAAAATGATCTGAAAGCGTTACAAAAGCAAATTTAGAACCACCTTTTGAAATACGCTCTTCCTTTGATAAAATAATAGCTGCAAATTTTACGGTTTTTCCATTTTCTGAAGCAAGTTGTGCAAATAAAGAGCTGTTTTGAAGATCCATTTTTTGAGTTACATCCTTATAGATATCCAAAGGATGGTCTTTTAGAAAAAAGCCGAGAGCTTCAAATTCCTTTTGGGTTTTTTCTAATAAATTCCACGTACCGCAATTTTTTTCTAGACGTAAAGGTTCTTTAATAATTTCGGTAGTATCACTAAAAAGTGATCTCATTGCGCTGCTTCTATCTTGTTTAAAGCTATTGGCATAACGCAAAATTGTATCAATAGAACTAAACAACTGTTTTCTATTGCTATTAAGCTGATCCATTGCTCCAGAGGCAATTAGGCTTTCAAGCTGCCGTTTATTAATACAAGATGCCGGAATTCTGGAAACAAAATCTTCCATGGATTTAAAAGTTCCATTTTTTTCACGCTCTGCCACTAATTCTTCCATGGCTTTTTCACCAACATTTTTTATGGCAGAAAGGGCGTAACGCATAGCACCGTTTTCCGGTACAAAATTTACAAATGATTTATTAATATCAGGAGGCAAAAGTTCAAAGCCGTTCGCGCGCAAATCTTGAAAAGCTTCAACTAATTTTTCTGTATTTCCCTTTCCAAATGATGTTATTGCTGCGAAAAATTCAAGAGGGAAATTAGCCTTTAAATAAGCTGTTTGGTAAGAAATTAATGCATATGGTGCAGAGTGTGATTTATTAAAGCCGTATGAGGCAAATTTTGCCATAAGGTCAAAAACGCTAGTTGCTATTCCTTCGCTTACTCCATTTTTCATAGCTCCTTCTATAAAAATTTTCTGTTGAGCAGCCATTTCCACCTGGTTCTTTTTTCCCATAGCTCGCCGCAAAATATCCGCGCCGCCTAGTGTGTAGCCTCCCATAACCTGGGCTATTTGCATAACTTGTTCTTGATACACCATAACCCCATATGTTTTTTCCAAAATAGTTTCTAAACTTGGGTGAATGTATATAACTTTCTCTTCTCCATGTTTTCTAGCCAAGTATTTTGGGATGTCATCCATTGGACCGGGACGGTATAAGGCTACAAGAGCTATCAAATCCTCAAACCTGTCTGGACGCAGTTTTTTCACAACATCCCTCATCCCTCCGCTTTCTAATTGAAAAACCCCTAAAACATTTGTTGAACATAGCAATTCAAATGTTTTTTTATCATCAAGCGGAATTTCACTTATGCAAATTTCAATTCCTCTTTGTTTTAATAAATCAATGCAATATTGTATCACAGAGAGCGTTTTTAGACCAAGAAAGTCAAATTTTAGCAATCCAACTTTTTCAATGAATTTCATATTGATTTGGGTAATTGCCAGCGTAGATTCCCCGTCGTAATAAAGAGGAACTATATCTGAAAGTGTTTGCCCTCCAATCACGATACCAGCAGCATGCGTTGAAGCATGGCGATATAGGCCTTCAAGTTTTAAACCAATGTTTATTAGCTTTTCTATAGTGGCATCTTCCTGTATCATTTCAGAAAAAACCTTATCTCCGTTAATTGCTTCTTGAAGAGTTACGGGCTGAGATGGATTGTTGGGAATTAGCCTACAAACCTTATCCACCTGGCTATACGGTATTTCCAAAACTCGCCCAACATCGCGCAGTACAGCACGGGCTTGTAGTTTCCCAAAAGTAATGATTTGAGCTACTTTATTATCTCCATAACGATGTTTTACATATTCAATAACTTCTCCGCGGCGTATTTGGCAAAAATCTATATCAAAGTCAGGCATAGATACGCGCTCTGGGTTTAGAAATCGTTCAAATATTAATGAAAATCTTATTGGATCTATATCTGTTATTATTAGAGCCCAAGCAACCAAGGAACCGGCTCCGGATCCACGCCCTGGGCCAACGGGGATGTTTTGGTTTTTAGCATATTTAATAAAATCAGAAACTATCAAAAAATAGCCGGGAAATCCCATATCTTCTATAACTTTAAGTTCTCTTTCTAAGCGCTCTGTATACAAGGTTTCAACTTCTTTAATGGACTTCTCTCGTAACTCAATTTCTTCTGCAAATTTGTTCGTTACTTCGATGCTCGAATCCTCATGGGGTTTAGGGGAAATTGGTTTCGAAGGAAGTCTATTTAGTACACTGGGCTCTTGCGCTCCGTAGCCTCCTTCCCCAAATTGAGATTTTGTAGGTTCTTCAAGAGATCTATTTTTATCAAAATTTTTCAAAAAATACGGAAAAACTTGATTTTTTAGACGTTTTTGTAATCCAATGTGTGCCTGCTCTCTTAATTCATCTTTCTCCGATAAGCCGGACTCAGATGTAAAAGGCGGTAAAATTGGATCTCTTTCTTCCAAAATAAAATGGCAACGTTTTGCAATATTTACAGTATTTTCTATGGCTTCAGGTAAATCTGAGAAAAGTTCAACCATCTCTTCTTGAGATTTAAAATATTTATGTATAACGGATTTTTCACGATTTTCTTCACTTAAATAACGCCCATTAGCAATACAAAGCAAAACATCATGTGCTTCAAACATATCTTTGTTTTTAAAGCAAACATCATTTGTAGCTACAATGGGAATGTTATGCTTTAATGCAAGATCTAGGAACTGCGGCTCAAGTATTTTCTGGGTTAAAAGGTCATGCCTTATTAGCTCAATATACAGATTATCCTTAAATAAATAATTTAATTTTGTAAGTAAATCTTCAGCTTCGTTAAAATTTTTCTGTAATAAAAGTTGTCCTAATGGCCCTGAATCCCCGCCAGTTAAGCAAATTAGATCTTTGCTATATTGTTCCAAATGCTCAAGCGTTATAAAAGGGCCATCTGTAGAAAGTGTTGGATTTTGATATGAAAAAGTCGACATTTTTATCAAATTTTTATATCCTTGTTCGCTTTTTACTAATAAAACAATTGGGCTGTATTTTGTAATTCCAGACTTTTCAATGGTTTTTAAAGTGATTTGCGTTCCTATAATGTGCTGAATCCCTTTATGAAACAGCGTTTTGGAAATATCTATTACACCAAAAAGGTTATTTATGTCTATAACTGCTACAGCTGGCATTTGAAATTTTTCGCATAATTCTGGCAGGGAGGAAACTTTAAGGGCTCCATGAGACAAAGAATAAGCGCTATGTACTCTCAGATGTATAAATTTAGGCTTAACCATTACACAAACCCAAAGAACAAATAAGCACGTTCAAAATAACATATTTTATAAATGTTTTAGAGAAATTAGTTCTTGTGTTTTTGCTAGACTATACTGGGGCCCCCCAAAGAATGCGGATTTTAATTGCTGCCAATCCTTGAAACCCACTTGAGGGCAAATTCTTAAAGATTTAAAAAAAAAAATTCCATTTATTACATAATTTTCACAAAATTTTTTAATTACAGTTGCAAATATTGCAATTATTTTGTAATAATGAATGTAGTTTCTTTGCTCTTTGTATACGGGCTACTTTTTATTTTAAATTAATGTTTTAAGTTAAAAAGTATCCGAAAAGGAGTTTTGTGAAAAATTTTTACGAAGTTGTATTTATAGTTAGGCCAGATGCAATGCCTGGTCTAGTTGAGTCTATTGCTAGTGATATAACTAAAATTATAAAAGATGAAGGCGAAGATGTTACCAAAACAGAGTTTTGTGGGCTTCGTCAATTTGCTTATCCAATTAAAAAAAATAAGAGTGGACATTATGTTTTGTTAAATATTTTTGGCAATAGTACAACAATTGCTGAAATAGATCGTAAATTACGAATTAATGAAAACGTATTAAGACATCTTGTATTAAAAGTTGACCGTTTGGACAATAATCCTTCTCCCCTAATGCAAAATAAGCATTATAGAGAAAATCTTTTAAGTAATAGTGGAGAAGAGGAATTCTCAGCCAAAAACATAGGAGAATAAAATGAATAGAGGGAATTTTGAAAAAAATACTAGCCGCACAAATGATGCAAGAAACGCTACAGATAGAGCGAACACTTTAAGAAAACAACAAATATTTAAAGGCAGAGGATGCCCTTTTTCTGGGAAAAAAGCTTTACAAATTAATTATAAAGATGTTGCCGTTTTATCAAAATTTTTATCTGAGCGCGGTAAAATTATTCCAAGTCGTGTTACATCTGTATGTTTTAAAAAACAGAGAGAGTTAGCCAAAGCAATAAAAAGAGCTAGATTTCTTGCTTTAATTCCTTATGTTAATGATTAAGAGGTTAAAATGTTTGCAATTATAAAAACTGGAGGAAAACAATATAGAGTTTCCCCAGGAGATGTTATTTTGGTGGAAAAGCTTGATACTGTTGTTGGGGAAGCGGTTGAACTCAATGAAGTTTTAGCAATTAAAAGCAATAGTAATGAAGTAATTTTGGGAGAACCTTTAGTAAATGGCTGGAAAGTTGTTGCAAAGGTTTTAAATCAAATTAGAGATAGAAAAATTTTAGTTTTTAAAAAGAAGCGCCGCCATAATTACCGCCGTAAAAATGGGCATCGGCAACATTTATCTGTTCTAAAAATTACAGATATTGTGGTAGCGTAAAAAGAAGATTTATTAATTTAGAAAAGGAGTAAAACAATGGCAACAAAAAAAGCTGGCGGTAGCTCTAGAAATGGAAGAGATTCAATTGGGCGTCGCCTTGGAGTAAAGCGTTTTGGAGGAGAAAGCATTAATGCAGGAACAATTATTGTTCGTCAACGCGGAACGAAATTTCATCCAGGAAGAAATGTTGGCATGGGAAAGGATCATACGCTTTTTGCTATGATTCCGGGAAAAGTCTCATTTTCTGTTGGAGCAAAAGGCCGAGTATTTGCTAATATAATAGAACTTTAATTAAATTTACTATATTTTTTGTGAACCTCCTACAAATTATGAGGTTGTGGAAAATTATCTGCATTGTTAATTATGAATTTTTATATTATATCCCCTTCACCTAGTGATTGAGGATTTTTGCGGGAAGACGGAAGCGAAAATAAAAGCTTGATCTTCCTAACTACAAAAGAAAATTTGTTATAAAATAATAGCCAATAACCATAAGCTAAAAGCAATGTAGTTATTGACTCAAGTTTTTAATTTTTTATTTTATACCAAAATTCATGAATAATAATTCAGATGATTTTTCACAACCCTACAATCTGTAGGAGGTTCACAAACACTATCTGTCTGATTAAATGTGAATTTTGGTATATCAGCAACCATTTTTTAAACATGCTCTCTATTAGGTCTTAAAAAAGCAACTAATCCTAAAAGAGTAACAATACCGCCAATTCCTATTCCTACAATAGACGGTAATACCCATTTTGGAGTTGTTGCCTCTTCATGAGCCTCTACTACTAGCGGAGCTACCTCTACCTCTTGTTCAGCTTTCGGTATCCAAACAAGATCACACCATTGTCCAAACCATCCTTCAGCAAATACAATACATGGCTTTTCCACAATACCTGGTATTTTAATTGTTGATTCTAAATTATAAGGCTTATGATCATGTCCACATGCACAGTATATTCTTAGATTTTCCAATATTCCTGGTACTACTGTTGGTATAACAACACCATCAATGTCTTTTCCCTGAAGTGTTAAGCAATATTCAATTACCCTTTTCGTTTTTATCCAATTTTCATGAGCAGCAATAACTAAAGTTGGAGAAGTTTTGTTTTTCCCAGCTAATTCATTCAGCGCATTCACCAAATTCATTGCTGTATGCACGATAATTGGATTAGGTTTTTCTCCACACTTAAACTGATCTGGAGTACCCTTGCGATCTGGATCTTTAAATAAACTATCGAAATATTCAAAAAAATCATCTGTTAGTAGTTTTTTAGTCTCGTCACAACCACCTCCTGCGTCTCCTCCTCCCATTTGTAAACCACTTGTAATATATGGGAAAATCAACGTATTGCCATATATTTTATAACCATACAAATTATCTTCAATACCTTCTAACGCTTCAGGTCTGAACGCTTCTTTAGGTAAATTAGTAATAAATGGAATACTATTTTCTTTTAAATTTCGTATAAAAGCATGTAAACTATATGAATGCCCTTTTAGAAGTAGGCTAATTTCTCCTTCATAATCTTGTACATCATGATTTCCTAAACCAACAATTATTTGGCAATCGTCTTTTAATGGAAATATAAGATCTCTATAAACTTTGTCTAATACATCAGTTTGACCAATTGCCCGTCCAGCCAAATCTCCATTTAATAGAAAAATTATTTGATCTTTCTGAAATCCTTTTTCTTTCAAATATTTAATAATTCCCCTGATTATAGGATATGATTTTCCAAACTCCTCCTTTCCCCCGCTGAAACTAATTCCTCCATGTAAATCACCAATTGGCAAGATTATCTGTCCTGTAGTTTCTGGGGTTCTTCTTTCTGTCAAGAAACTATCAATTTTTTCTTTCAATTGCGCAATTGCTTCAGCTTCAAGAGGAAATGCTCCACTTTTTTCAACAATTTTGATATGTCTTACAGTTCCATCATTAGAAAAAGGAAGATTAAAGATACCTCCCTCATCCATTTTTTCTGAGGTTACGCCCCTAGATCGCAAAATATCCGTATTAAAACTATCTAACGTTTTATCATCAATAGATGACGGATATAAATCATCGTTAGCACAATAACAATTTACCCCCAAAATTGCCGTTAGGCACATATACACACAGGGAATACTCAAAATTCTCATTCTTCACCTCATAATTAATTTTAAAAATAACAACTTCTACTAACAATAATATAACAACTAAATATCTTTTTTCCAACAAAAAAAAATAATTAATTTGTAGTAAATATCCTTGTCTGAATTACACATTTTTAGCTTTTATTTGCAATAATTTCTAAGGCTTGCTACTTTGGTATGTTGAAATAAAGATCATTTACTAGTAATGAATTTACAAACAATTTTGTTTATCTGCGGAATATTCATATCTACACTTTCTTTTATTATGATAATTCCGCTTATTTTTGATTTTTTCTTTTTTAATACATTAAGTGTTTGGGAATGTTTACTTCCAATT
Organism: Holosporales bacterium; assembly: GCA_031290075.1. GTDB lineage: Bacteria > Pseudomonadota > Alphaproteobacteria > BNTO01 > BNTO01 > JAITOG01. The sequence goes on from JAITOG010000023.1 coordinate 8,257, forward strand.
TTAGTAACAAGTTTTGTTGGATTCTTGCTTTTTTTTGCCAATAAAACCAAAGAACGCCCCCAATTTAATTCAAGTGATACTTTTTTACTTACAACTTCACTTTGGATTATTGTTCCTTTTTTTGCAGGATTGCCTTTCTATTTTAATAAAGCCCTTAATTTTCCCTTTATTGATGCTTGGTTTGAGGCTGTTTCTGCCCTTACAACAACTGGTTTTACGATTATAAAACCCGCTAACTCTCAATCTTTACCTATTTGCATAACTATGTGGAGATTCATACTCTGTTACATTGGCGGAATGGGAATGATTTTAATGGGAATAATTATTTTTCCTGCATTAAGAATTGGAGGCATGTCTTTATTTCGAAAAGAATCCTCAGAAAAAGACGAGAAGTTTTTTCCTAGAATTTCGCAAGTAGCTTCCAGGTTTGCTTTAGTATACACATTAGCAATGGTTTGTTGCGCAATTTTGTTAAAACTTACAGGCGTAAATACAGTTGATTCTATATGTCATACAATTTCAGCAATATCAACAAGCGGCTTTTCCACTTACTCAAATTCTATTCTTGAGTTTACTAATATTTGGAGTGAAATTGTATTAGTTATAGCAATGATTTTAGGCGGAACTCCATTACTTCTTTTTGTAAAAATATGGGAAAATAATCTTGGAATTTTATTAAAAGATCAACAATTTAAAGGATATATTAAAACATTAATATATTTTTCAATCATTGTTATTGTTTTAATTTGGATAAAAACTAATAATTCTTTTATAGAAAGTATTAGGTACGGTATTTTAAATACAGTTTCTATTATTACAACAACAGGGTTTTGTGTAAATGACCTTAGCTCTTTGGGCGCTGGTGTTACTGCCCTTTTCTTTTTAATAAGTTTAATCGGCGGTTGCACAGGGTCAGCATCAGGCGGAATAAAAATCTTTAGATTTCAAATAATAATTGAATTAATAAAAATTCATATTATGCAACTTTGCCGCCCTCAAAATCTTTTTATACCCATATATAAGGATCAAAAAATTACAGATCAAATTATTTTATCTGTGTACACTTTTATTACTTTATACTTTTTTTCTATATCAATTATAACTTTTATTCTTTCATTATTTAATTTCGATTTATTAACTTCTTTATCAACAGCAACAGCAACTATTGGGAATATTGGAATCGGGTTTGGAAAAATAATAGGCCAAAATGCTTCGATTTCAAGTATTCCTTGGGGAGCAAAAATTGTTTTAATTTTTGGAATGATTTTTGGACGTCTTGAACTTTTAACAGTTTTAGCACTATTTACATCTTCTTTTTGGAGAAAATAATACCAAGCTTTGGTTGGCTCTAATCTCAAAATGTAAGAATCTGTCTTTAAGGATATTTTAACTGATGTTTTTTTACGTCAAATCGGTACTATAATGCTTACGTACACTAAAGTACGCTGCGCCTTATGCGCTCCGTTTTTCCTTAAAAACACTAAATTAAAATATATCTCCTTTAAGGAACAGGGTTCTAATTAAACAATAAAATTACTTTACTTTGGAGGAGGAATATCAAAATACTCAGCAATTGCTTTCATTTCTACATCAGAGAAAGTACCTCTGGAAACACGAGCTGTTGCAGCAAAAGTAGTATAAAAAAGGTCTCCAATAACAACTCTTACTCCTTCACCTAATTCTTGCAATTTTATTAAATCGGTTCGTAAATCAAGCAATTGTCTTTTAAAATCTGGTGATCTATCTGTTAACCACCATATCTCTTTTACTATTTTTAGTGAAATTTTCTTTGAGCTATATAAGATTTCCTCTACTTTTGGACCAAATCTTAATGTCTTCTTAATTTCTTTTCCAAAATTAATAAAATACATTTTCGCTCCGTATTCATATTTTTCACTTTCATCACATGTTGCATTTTTTTTATTCATTTCCTCTTTTGCTTTATTCCAAGTATCAAGATCGACACTTCTCATCATAGATGGATGTTTTGAACAATCACGAGTAATAAATTTAATATTACTTCCAAGTGGTTCTCCAAATGAAGTCCAAGCGACACTATCAATAGGCCCTTTCGCTTCCCATTTAGAATTCAACCATTCCGATGTCTTTTTGTACTCTTTTGCCTTTATAAGGCAAGCTTCAAGATATCTTGGAACCAACCTTGCATTGTAACTCTTCGTTCTTAAAAAAAGCGTGCTTCGATCTGCTCTTTCCAATTCAAGTTTTTCTTCAAATACAGAAGATAATCTATTATCAGAATAACCTTCTTCAATTTTTCTTATAAACGCCAAAATAGCATCTTTATTTTCCATGCAACAACCCTTATCAGAAAAATTTTTAAATCGTTTAAACATTTCAAAATTTTCTCTCATCTCATCGGCAATCCTTTGTATTTCTGACTTTTGGCCAGATCTTATATCTTCAAATTCAGCGAATGATTTTCCAGATATAACTTCTTCAAAAAAATCGCGAAATATTTCTGAAAGCCCCATAAACTCACGGAGTGCGTCTTCAAAATTGTGCGCTTGTACAGACTCTAAAAGTCTCTCTTTTCTAGCATTTAAAATCTCCAACAACGTCTCTAATGGAGTCTCTTTAAATATTTCAATCCTTATAACTGCATCTTCATCGATAATAAAAGTTCCATCATCAGTTTCTTCTCCCATTGAAATTCCACTTTGGCAAAACAATAAACTAATAACTACTGTAGCCACTCTATTTAATACTTTTTTCATAAACAAAACATTTAAAAATCAACTATTAATTATAATATTACAAAATAATAATTAATTTTATATTAATTAAAAAAATAAACAAAATAATATAAATTAAATAAAATGAATCCTACAATAGTAGTAGTTTTGTCCTAGAGGATTGTAAAGACAAGTTTTGACATAATTACTTGCATAAATATTGTCTTTTCCCGATTTATGTATAACAATTATACATTGAGTGTAAATTGCACAGATGTTTATGCGTAAACTGTCATTTTATGTTTACAAAAATTCAGTTTCTGTTTTCTCCGAAACAGAATTAATTGAAGAATTATCTTGCGATACTGAGCAATTGTGTGAAAAGCTTCACAAAATTATTTTAGAGAAAAAGCCAAGTTTTATCCTTGCTCTTTTATATTTAAACAATATTTATAGTAATATTATAAATGTTTCAAAAATTTCTTTATACGATACTTTTTTATTGAAAAATCATGCTAAAAAAATAGAATTAGAACAAGATCGTGTTATTCTGAACAACACGGTTTTTAAAACGCAAAATGAAAAAAGGTTATTAATATCAAGTGGTTCTTATTCTGATTTAAGTAAAAAAATTTTATATACCTTAAACAAAAATAAAATAACCGTAAATAAAATTAATTGTATACAACAATTTTTCTTAGAAAAATCAATTAGCAAAAAAAATAATAAAATTGAAAACGCTTGGGAATGTGTAATTTTTCGTGATAATTGTTTTTTAATAAATAAATCAGAAAATACAAATGTTTTAAATATTGCAATAAAGTATTGCGGAAAAGTAGTTATACTACGCGAATTTTTTGATAATAATATAGAATTACTTACTGAAGAAATTGTGCAGACATTCCAATACATTAGGAAATTTGGCTATAACGGAGAAAAAATATCAATTTTATATCCAGATAGCTCAGATTTAAATGGGTTTACTGAACTTATTTCAAAGTCTATACAGTGTGAAGTTTCAATGGAAGTTTTCCAAGAAAAAGATAAAAAAAAGAAGCTTTTTTCTGTAAGAAATATAAATTTATTAGAGAAAGCATTTTGGCGTCTCCAAATTGCTAATTTATGTACAGCAGGTGTTCTTTTATTGTGCTTTGTTATTTCAATTCAAAATTTATCTAGAATGAGCAAAGAAGTGAAAAAACAAAATAATTTTTTACTAAAATCTTCGCTAGCTGCAGATCTTCCGCTTTCTAAAAAGGAATTGAGAAAAAAAAAGGAAAAATCTGAACAAGAAAATTGTACACTGGAACTTTGGTGTTACAAAATGAGCCGAAGTTGGAGTGAATCGCATTTCTGGCCTCTTTTTGAGAAAATTTTCTCCGAAGCTCATAGGGAAAATTTCCTTGTAAAGGTTGAATATAAAATAGCTGATGATATAAATAAAAAAAAAGTTGTAAGGAAATATAAAGCAAATAAAAAAGGGGAAGAATCGAAAAAATTAGTATTTAATGCTATCTTTTCCCCATCTGTATTCTATAAAGACTTTATTCAAAATGAATTTTTGGAAAGAGAGCTAAGGAAACATAGTGAAACAATAAAAAGAGATATTTATACTTCTCTTTCAAAACAGCTTCAATCTTTTAGTATTGATTTTACTTTTCCTTCAAATAAAAGTTTCAATATTAAAGTGGACATGCCCAATCCTATTAAAGTTACAAATGGAGAATAGGAATGGATTTTAATGAAATAAAAAAAATAATAAAAACAGCAATTTTAATTCGCTGCAGACAATTAAAACGATTATATGCGCAGTATTTTGACAAAAAACAAATAGGAAATTTTCAACTTATTTCAAAAAAAAATATTAAAGCTATTTTAATTGTAATTTTGGGGCTTTTTTGTGTGTGTATTTCATCAAGTTACAAAGCTAAGAATATTAAAAAAACGCAAAAAATGTCTGAACAACTTAAAATACTTAAAGTTATTTATTCCAAACATTTAGATTTTCAACAAAAGGATAGCAACACAAGCGGAGGATTAAAACAATTATTAGAGCAAATTAAAAATCCGCGCACGTTAAAATCCTTAGTAGCAACATTAGAAAAAAAGTGCAATTTAATTGATGTAAAAACAAATATACAGAAAAAATTTAAAATAACAGATTTTCAACTGCTTTCTTGCCTTAAAATTCGTATAAAAATGAAATCAGAAAATGACAAAAATATCTTAGAATTTGCAAAAAATTTTGAAAAAAAAATTCCTGGAATTGTTGTATTTGAAAACATCGAAATAAAGCGTATAGGAAAAATTTTAACAAGAGAGGATTTTAAAAAAACATCAGAAAAATTTAAAGAAAAAGATAAAAAATTCCTGAAATTTAAAGCAAGTATTCAATGCGATATTATTATTCCAACAAAGCAAATAGACAATTTTACATAAATTTTATCTTAATCTTGATCAAGTTCAAAAATGCCTAAAACGAAATATTAAAAAAGCCAGACTTTGCAATTTTGTTCATTAATCGTAAGTATTCCTCCAGTATCAACAGGAATTTGTATTATTGTATTTTTATCATCTGCAATTTTTAATGCAATTTTATTTGGTAAAACATTAGTAAATAAAGGTTCATGTTGTGAAAGGATGACTTGTTCTCCTTTTTCAGATATAAAAGAGACTTCATTAACTTCAAAGTCCTCAGGTTTTTCGAGTAAATGGTAAATTGTAAATGAAAACATTTTTTTATTTCCTGCTAAAAATAGAGCACTGACACACTATGTATATATTATTATATTTTTTAAAATATATGTTCATAGTTATTTAGAAACTGTCTTCATAGGTATTTTAAGTGAGGGGTTTAAAGGAAAAACTGAGCGCAGAACCGGAGTGTATTAGATATACATGAGGGGCATTGGGGGAAATCACAAATTTCCCCCAAACCCCATGAGGATTCGAGCACCGGATTTGACGTATACTGGGGCCTCCAAAAAATGCGGATTTTATTGCTGCAAATCCTTGAAACTCAAGAAGTTTGAATCCGCAATTTTTTGGGGTTTGGGTATAAAACCCTCAGTTAAAATTATCCATGAAGACAGTTTCTTAAATTTATTGCGGAATTTCATATGGCAGTGAAAGCTGTTGATAGGGTTTTTGTTGAAATGTATTAATATATTCTAAAGATCTTGCTTGATTTTCAGCATCTTTAGCCGTTGGAACTTTAAATATTATGTACGAATATTCTTCTGGAAGCATAATAATCTTTTGTGTTCTATTTTCTAAACTTTCAGGTTCCTGAATAACAAAATATTTTGTTCCTCCAGGAAGAATAATTGCTTGTTCATGAGCTTCTTCTACTTTTGCTGTAATAAAGCTTTTCTTTTGCATTATAGGACGTTGAGAAACAATAGGGGAAGCAACTTCCATAGGTTGTTTAATGGTTTGCGGGATTGGGTGTTGAACAAGCTGTATTACTTCCTGAGGCTGTTGCTGCTGAACAGTTGGCATTACGCTTTGCTGCTGAACAGTTGGCATTACGCTTTGTTGCTGAACAGTTGGCATTACGCTTTGTTGTTGAATGTAAGCTTGCATAAGTTGTTGTATATCATCTGGAAAATTATTGTTTACTTGTGAAGTAGAAGGAGCTACAGCGTTAGCAATAGAAGGAACGGAAATAGCCGTTTCTTGATTGATTATAGAAGTTTTAAATTGTTTTTCTAATTCCTGTTCTATAGCTTTTTGTATTTGCTGCTGTTCATTTTGCTTACTTTGCGCATTCTCCTCTTCTTTTCTTTGAAGGACTGAAGACTCTTCTTCTATCTTTTTATTAGACTTTGAAGCTAAAATATCAAAATTTGGTTTATTTAATTGATCAGCTGGAAGCAATGAAGGAACAGTTA
>JAITOG010000063.1 GCA_031290075.1 Holosporales bacterium
AAGATTTTATAAAACTATGCTGTTGCTTGTTGTTGGAGTAAACATCTTCACCTACGAGACAGCTAATACAATGATGCAGCCGGCAACCCGTGCAGATAGAACGGGTTCCCATGAAGTAGCAAAAAGAACTCAACTTAATAATGCTGCTGAATGTGGAGATTGTAAAGGAGTTATGACATTACTTAGAGCTGGAGCGAATGTAAATGGTAGAGATGATGAAGGCAATACCCCACTTCATGCAGCCGCTTATGAAGGGTATGTAGAAGTTGTTGAAATATTACTTGCTGCTGGAGCAGATGTAACTGCTGAAAATACTGATGGAAATACCCCACTTCATGCAGCAGCTGAAGGAGGGGATGTAGAAGTTGTTGAAATATTACTTGATGCTAAAGCAAATGTAAATGCTAGAAATACTGATGGAGAGACCCCACTTCATTGGGCTGCTGAGTGGGGAAATGCTTGTGTTGCTAGACTATTAATTGCAGCTAAAGCAAATGTAGATGCTAGAGATAATAAAGACATGACCCCACTTCATTTGGCTGCTGGCTATGGAAGTGCTGAAGTTGTTGGTATGTTAATTGAATCTGAAGCACATGTAGATGTTCGAGATGATAGAGACAAGACCCCACTTCATTTAGTTGGTAGTTTCTGTGCTTTTGATTTTGAAGATAATTATACTAACCGTAACATTGCTAAGATGTTACTTGACGCTAAAGCAGCTGTAAATGCTAGAGATGGAGAAAACTGTACCCCACTTCATTATGCTGCTGACGGTAGAGATGTTGGAGTTTTTAAAGAATTAATTGTAAGAGGAGCAAGAGCAGATGTAAATGCTAGAGATAGTAGAGGCAATACCCCACTTCATAGGGCTGCTAAAAGGGGACATTTTGATATTGCTTACGGGTTGCTTATAAATAGAGCAGATGCAAGTATTGAAAATAGTAAAGGTGATACCCCACTTCATTTGGCTACTCAAAAGGGACATCATGATGTCGTTCGCATGCTAGAGAAAGCAGCTGCAGGTAGAGAAGCGGTAGTGAGAATTTATAATCAGCTACAGGCTTCAAGAAAAAAAGCATAAAAATGCAAAAATGCAGAGAGTAAATTTTTGATTCTGCCCACAACAGGCAGGAAAGTTATTCATAAAATTTACTCTCAATAAACCAAAAACTCTTGAAATTTGCTAAAAAACCTCCGAAAGTTAAAGAGTTTTAGAATGGGATGTTGATACTAAGGTTTCAGCATCCCTATTTTCAAAATCATCAATCATTACAGACTAATTATGGATTTATGGATTTTTTGATAGGTCAAAACAGGACATTATCAAATTGCCCAAACAGGACATTTCTGAATTGCGTTTACACTAACTGTGTTCACATTTAACTTTTCGGCCTTTGAAGGCTCTGCAGCGCAGAGGCCCAAAATTGTAAAAATCAATTAATGAACAGGGTTATTCCTTTGGGTTACAAAAGCGTGGACAGAAAATTGGTGATTGATGAGAAATTTTCATCATTGATTAAGTTTATTTTTGAGCGATTTTCTGAAGTGAAATCGCCTGAACAGGTTGCTAAAGAAGCCAATGCGAAAGTTTTGCACGAATACTCCGAAGAGGATGCAGCGCAAGCCAAAGTATTTTACCGCAAACGCATGTATAAAATCTTGAAGAATCCACTGTATAAAGGTTACACAAACCATCATGGCACGCTGTACAAAGGGCAGCATTCCGCCATTATTAAGGAAGAATTGTGGGACCAAGTTCAGGGAGTTTTGGAGGTTCCTCTAAAAGCGCCAAAAGCCGAAATGCCTTTGGATTTCGCGTTGAAAAGCCGAGTCCGTTGTAAGGAATGCGACAAGGCTATGGTTGTTTGCATGACCTATAAGAAAACCCGGAATTATGCCTATTACACCTGCTTAAATAAGCATAACGGCTTGCTCTGCAAAGGGTTGAACATCAACGTGAATGCGGAGTTGGTGCATCGCTTGGTCATAGAAGAAGTCAGGAAAATCCTCAAGGAGCCAGAATCGCTGGGAGGTTTATGGCAAAAATTATCGGAAGATTCTTCTCCAGAAGATGCGTACAAACGCTTGCAAAACATTGATGGCGCTTGGGATTTACTGCCTCCGGACGATCAAAACAAAATCATCCAAGAATTTGTTAAAACAGTTTGGATGAGCCAACAAGGCCTGACGATTGAACTAACGCCGGATGGCCTTGGCTTTGCGCCAGAAACTCAAAAACTCATCGTCATTCCTGGAACTTTTTATAACCGAAAAAACAAATTGCAGGTTTTTGTTAAAAAAGATGAAGACAACAAAGATCCAGCTTTGTTAAAGGCGTTGGTTCAGGCGGAAATCTGGCTAAAAGAAATGAACAGCGGGAAGTATTCCAGCTACGAAGAAATCGCGGTCGCCTATGGACTCAACGACCAATATATTCGCAAAAACCTCTCCTTCGCCTTCCTGTCGCCACGCATAAAAGAGGCGATTTTGTTTGGAAAACTATCGCCTCAATTTAACCTGATTGACTTCAATCTCCGCCGTCCCCCAAGGGACTGGGAAAAACAGGAAGAAATGTTTTTAAGTGAGTAATTAAAATATTCAAAAATAAATTTATATTTCTAAATACTTTTCACAAAGTCGTCATTATTGTGGCGGCTTTTTTTACTTTCTCAGCAAAAATTCAGTTCGCAACTGGATCTTGGTTGTAAAAAAAACGCTCTGTCCTGAGGTGCGAACCCAATTTACATAAAAAGCACTTCAAATGCAGACGCAGCAAGGCTTTGCGGACACAAAACGGAGACTAAATTCGAACCACTTGTACGGAGATTTTTAGTCTCCATTTTCTAAAAAATCACTTAGAAACGGTTCACGGAGACTTTTTCCTAAAAAAATTCCAACTCAGAAAATCCGCTATACCGCGCAGGATATAAGGTTTTCACCGCACTAAAATCGCAGCAAACAACACCCCAGTCTCCATACACAAAAGGCATGGCGGAGAGAGAGGGATTCGAACCCTCGATACGTTTCCGTATACACGCTTTCCAGGCGTGCGCCTTAAGCCTCTCGGCCATCTCTCCTGCTAATTGATCACGACAGGACTTGAACCTGTGACCCCTGCGATGTGAACACAGTGCTCTACCACTAAGCTACGTGACCTTAAAAGCATAATTAGAATTTATCGAATTTTTAAGTTAAAAAAAATCAAAATAATAATCTCTATTTTACTCCAAGACCTTTCAATTCTCAAGTATTAAATGTATAGAATTCTGTAAAACCTTGAATATTCAAATCCAAGATTAGTTATTAAAGTATAGTTACTGAAGTATTCAATTTATTAGCAAGAGTTATGCAATATACCCAAACCCCTGCATAAAAATATCTCTTATAAATCCCTGTTTACAAGGATCAATTTTTTTTAATAGTAGGAAACAAGCCTTTTATTTTTTTGATAAATATATTTTATATTAACTTAATTTTATTAAAAATATTTTGAAATATCATAAAAAAATATACCCAATGGCTGTGAAATGCAGTCTGAATTCTTTAGTGATTCTGCTGGATTAGAAGGTGATGAATCCGAGGGTTCTACTGCGAATAGGTATAGTTTAGTTTACAGTAAACATATACTGAGGCCCAAAAAAAATGCGGATTTAATTGCTGCCAATCCTTGAAACCCAAGAAGTTTGAATCCGCAATTTTTTGGGGTTTGGGTAAAAAAACACCAGTTAAAATAATCCATGAAGGCAGGTTCTAAGTAATAAATTCAATAATTAAAATATTACATACAGAAAAAAATATTTATATATATAATATTTTACTTAATTTTTAATAAAATGCAATATATTACACTAAGTAAAACTGGGGGAATTCAAGAAGCCATTATGTTTTTGAGATTTTTAAAATATATAAAATTTTAGATAAATACTTGCGAATTGCACATTTTACTCTTTATTTTAAATAAAATTCCATTTTTACTTGAATTTAAAAGAAGCATCATTATATATACTATATACTCTTCCACCTAACGATTGAGATTTTCAAAGAAGGTTAAGCTTTTATTTTTGCTTCCGCCTTCCCTCAAAAATTCTCAGTCTTTAGTGGAGATGGTATATTGTTGTTTAATTTTTTAAAGGAGATATAAAATGAAAAGATTTTATAAAAC
>JAITOG010000111.1 GCA_031290075.1 Holosporales bacterium
GGGTTTGCATAATCTGTAATCTCAAAATCCATGTTGTTCTTTTTTAAAAACCTTGTTGCTTATTTTTTTTATTACCATCTTATTTATTATATTATATCACAACTAAAGCTTATAGTGTATCTTTACAAAATAAAAACTTTCCCAATAAAATCATTTTTTTTTAAAAAAAACTTCCTAAAAACCCAACAACATGCCTAGATACAATGTGTTGAAAAAAAAGATAAAAAAAATTAAAATAAAACTTGAAATGTAGAAGGAACATTATTATTATTATTATTATCTTTGTTAGATTATTTTAAAGGAAATATAGGAAATGAAAGGATTTTATAAAACTACGCTGTTTGTTGTTGGAGTAAGCATATTCACCTACGAATCAGCTAATACAATGGAACGAGCACGTTCGGTATTTAGTAGTATACGCGATGGAATTTGTAAGCATAAAGTAGGATTTGCATGTGCTGTTGTTGGAGCTGCTGCTCTTTTGGAAGAGATATTAGTAATTTGCAAGAATAAAAATAAACTACTTCACTTGGCAGCTAAAGATGGTTATGTAATATTTGTTAAAGCATTCCTTTGTATCGCAGATGTAAGTGCTAAAGATAAAAATGGAAGTACACCACTTCATGTAGCAGCTAAAGAAGGGCATACAGGAGCTGTTGAAGTATTACTTGGAGCTGGTGCGGATAAAAATGCTAAAGATAAAAATGGACATACACCACTTCATAAAGCAGCTTCTGAAGGGCATGAAGGAGCTATTGGAGTATTACTTGGAACTAATGCGGATAATAAAAATACTAAAGATAATAATGAATGTACACCACTTTATGCAGCAGCTTCTAAAGGGCATGAAGGAGCTATTGGAGTATTACTTGAAGCTGGTGCGGATAAAAATGCTAAAGATAATAATGGAAGTACACCACTTCATGCAGCAGCTTTTGGAGGGCATACAGGAGCTATTGGAGTATTACTTGGAACTAATGCGGATAATATAAATGCTAAAGATAAAAAAGGACATACACCACTTCATGTAGCAGCTTCTAAAGGGCATGAAGGAGCTATTGGAGTATTACTTGAAGCTGGTGCGGATAAAAATGCTAAAAATAATTATGGAAATACACCACGTGATTTAGCACCTTCTGAAGAGTTAAAGAGGTTGTTAGCCTAATTAATTATAGCAAGCAATAATGGAATAGGCTGTTAAGGGGGTTTTACTGAAAGGCTAGGATAAAGGCTTGTATGAGTCTTTCTAAATTACTGCTTAGTTTGTTATTGGGCAATTGTAGTTTTTGAAGTACAAAGAATGATGAGAATTTTTTAGTTCTCAAATAAATATGATATAAACTCAGCAAGGTCTTTTAGTTTTTAAATAAAAAGTCTCCAAATTCAACAAAGTGTAGTATAAAAACAGATAAGGAAGTATTTATGGAGTTCTAAATGGAATTATAAAAAGAATTGTTATTTTAGCAAATGTTTTTTCTCAGATCAAAGATCCTCGAAATCAATCAGTCGCACAGGTTGCAGGCACTCATTAACCAGCATATTTTCTATTTGATAGTGGAGAGACCATTGAATATATACCGGGGCCCCCAAAGAATGCGGATTTTAACTGCTGCCAATCCTTGAAACCCAAGAAGTTTGAATCCGCAATTTTTTGGGGTTTGGGTATAGATATAGAAAACAACCTCCATTGGGTGAGAGATATGGTTTTGATGAAGATAGATCAGCAATAAGAAAGGGAAGTTCACCAGAAGTTATGGCATCTTTATGCAATTTCTGCATAACTCTTGCTAATAAATTGAATACTTCAATAACTGATCTTCGATTTGAATGTGCTAGGTTTTACAGGAAAACTATACATCTAATACTTGAGAATTGAAAGACCCTGGAACTTATACACTCTGTACACGAATATTGCGCATATTCTGTACATTTGATACCTTAGCATGAGCTCTTTTGGGCACTTTGCAGCGTCAGACGGTCAGGTTTGAAAAAAAGCAGCCAACGTTGTTAAAATGCGCCATATAGGGCTCATGTTTAGAGATGTAAATTGGGCAACTATATGGATTTTCAAAATAATACTTCACTGCAAAACGGGATACGTCGGGTTTTAGCTAGAAAATATCGTCCAAAATTTTTAAAGGATTTAATAGGGCAAAATGAGTTAGTACAGTCGTTAACAAAAGGAATCCAGGAAAGACGAATTCCTCAAGCAATTTTGCTGCATGGTATTCGCGGAACAGGGAAAACCTCTACTGCTAGAATTTTAGCGCGCTCTATTAATTGTGTTGGAAAAGACTGTAATGGCGATATGACTGTAACCCCGTGTTGTGAGTGTAGGTCTTGCAGAGCGGTAGACGATGATAATCATGTTGATGTAATTGAGATGGATGCTGCCAGTCATACAGGGGTTGATGATATCAGGGAAGTTATTGATTCTGCGCGTTATAAGGCTATTATTGGGCGTTATAAGGTATTTATAATAGATGAAGTTCACATGCTTTCAAAAAGCGCTTTTAATGCTTTACTGAAAACCCTAGAAGAACCGCCTGCACACGTTTTGTTTATATTTGCTACAACAGAGATCAATAAAATCCCCGAAACTATTTTGTCACGTTGTGCACGCTTTGATTTTAAACGTGTTGATTCAAAAACACTCATAAATCACCTTAAAAATATTGCACAAAATGAGGAATATGAAATAGAAAACGACGCCTGCGCAATTCTGGCCCGTTTAGCTGAGGGATCAGTTAGAGACAGTTTAACTTTACTTGACCAATCTATGAATCTTACAGATTCAACGGGAAGCAAGATTATTACAGCAAAAATTATTCAAACAATGGCAGGTTTTTCTGATAAACAGAAACTTTTTAACATTTTAACGAATATTTTGGAGAAAAATGAAGAAAATGTGATTTCTGAAGTGCGTGAATTGCTGTGTAAAGGGGCAGACCCACAGATGATTATGCAGGATCTTTTAGAATGCTTGTATCAAGCCGCATGTTTAAAGATAATTCCAAAACTTTCAGCTGATGAATCTATTCCTGAGTTTGAGAGGAATAGCGCTGATGCTATTGCAAAAAAAGCGAACGAAATGCAGCTTTTAAGCTTATGGAAAGTTATGCTGAAAAACTATAGTAATTTAAAAAATGCGCCGCTTGCTGGCCAGGCATTGGAAATGGGGCTGCTACGCACATGTTTTGCTGCTCAACTACCTTCAATAGAGCAGCTTATAGGAGAAAGAGAAAATAATGAAAGTACATTAAATAAAAATAGTATCGCTGTAAAGGATTTAAACGAATATCCAAGTTTTGAACAAGTACAACAAAGTAAACTAGAAGAACCTACATCAACATTTCAAGATTGTTCCCAAAAAGCCGAAATACTAACAGAACAAGACCTTTTAGCTTTATTAGAAAAGAACAGAGAAGCACTTTTAATTAGCTATATTAATAATGACATTGCTTTTATTTCATTTAAACCTGGGAATATTTGTCTTCAATTACGCAACGAAAAAGCAGCAAAAATTATTTCAACATTAAAACAATTTTTAGCGTCTCAAACAGGGGAATCTTGGAAAATAGAAATTGTTAAAGATTCTCAGGTAACTGCGCAAACAAATGAAGAAAAAAGGTTAGAATTTTTGAAAAAAGAGAAGGGGAGGGCGCTTGAAACGCCTATCGTAAAAAAAGTAATAGAATTTTTTCCTCATGCAAAAGTAGAATTTGAATAAAAAAATATATTTATATAATATATTCAAAATGTTTTAGAAATGTTTAGATATAAAATCAAAATAGAATATGATGGTTCTTTCTTTTGTGGATGGCAAAGGCAAGCTTCTGACGATGATATTTTAAATGAAATAAATAAGCTTTTTTTTGTAAAAAAAGTGAAAAAAAGTGAAAAAAAATCATTTTTTTGCGAGTCTTTTACTAAAAAGCTTCCAAGTGTTCAAAGTGTTATTGAAAATGCCGTAGAACAAATGACAGGTCAAAAAGTTTTAGCTGAAGGGGCAGGGCGAACAGATGCTGGAGTTCACGCAACAGGGCAGGTGGCTCATTTCGATTTGCCTTCTTTTATTTTGCCGGAAAAGCTTCAAATTGGGCTTAATTTTTATTTAAAAAATTTAGGTGCAATTATTAGAGTCGTTGAGCAAGCAAATGATGCTTTTCATGCGCGTTTTTCTGCTAAAATGCGGCAATATGAATATCATATTATTAATCGTTTGGCACCGTTAGCAATTAAGAAAAACTATGCGTGGCACGTGGCGCGCCCATTGAATATTGAGGTTATGAAAGAAGCAGCTTCTGTTTTTATTGGCTATCATAATTTTAATAGTTTCCGTTCAAAGTCATGCCAAGCACAAAACCCTTTCAGGACTGTGAAAGGCTTTGATCTTATGATAAATGGGGAAGAAATAATTGGAACAATAGAAGCTCGTTCCTTTTTGCATAATCAAGTTAGAATTATGATTGGAACACTTGAACTTGTTGGGCGCGGAGAACTAAGAGTTTCTGAATTAAAGGAAATCTTGGAAGCAAGAGATAGAACGTTGGCTGGTCAAACGGCTCCAGCATACGGTCTGTATCTTACTAACGTGTCATATAATTAGGGGGCTTTAGAACAGGTAAATTGGAAATTAAAGAAAAAAAAATATAATAAAATTATGAAGCAAAAATATAATAAGAAGTAATTGAGAAAATAATGACTTCCTTCGAAACCAATTTCTTCTGCAAATTTGTTCGTCGCTTCGATGCTCGAATCCTCATGGGGTTTGGGGAAATCACAGATTCCCCCCAATTCCCCTCATGTATATCCAAACCCCAAAAAATTGCGGATTCAAACTTCTTGGGTTTCAAGGATTGGCAGCAATTAAAATCCGCATTCTTTGGGGGCCCCAGTATGCTCCTTCAACTTTGCTAGAAGAAATTGGTTTCGAAGGAAGCCTAATATTTCTAATACTGTGTATTGTAATTCTTTAAATTTTAAAAATACTTATATGAAGTATAAAAAATACTTTTAAATATTTCTAGGACTTAGCTCTGGTGAACTTATTACACTTTAATATTATTTTATTGTAATACCTCCTTAGAATGATATAAAGTTTTTATGTAGTTGTTGTAAAAATAGATTCGCTTATGGCCGATAATATTGTAGATATATTAGACATTGATGAAATCTTAGAATCTATTAAAAAATACGTCTCATCAAACGAAAATTCTCAACAAAATAATCTTGAAAAAGACGATAATCCCTTAGAAAACGAAGTAGTTTGTTTAACTCCATTTCTTGATGAAGATACAGAAAAAAATGAAAGTAATGATGAAAAAGATATAAAAAACATTAGTATGCCTAGTTTTATGAAAATTGCTTCAACTTCAAAAAAAGAATTAAGTACAGATTTAGAAGAATTTAGCAGTATTTCAAAAAACGACGTAAAACAAAGTAAAAAAGAAGATATACAAATAAATAATGAAAAGCTCCATAATGATAAAACAATAAACGCATTAAAGGGATTTGTTAAAAATGTTAATAATATTGTTATCGAATCACGTAATAAATTAGTTAGACCAAAAGAAAGTTTTGATGATTTTATTGCAATAGAAGTAAAAAAGGCTATTAATTTATGGATAAATAACAATATGCAAACTATTGTAGAAGCAGAAATAGAAAAAGAACTTAAGAGAATAACGGAAAAATTAGAGAATATATAATTTTCCTTCTGTAAGAAAGATAATAAATAATTAACGGTTTTTTAATAAATTGTTGTTACTGTCAATAAGTTAGGGGGATTTTTATTATGGGAAAAAATGAAAGGAAAAAATAGGCTAATTGTACTTAGCGTAATGTTAGGTATTAGCAATCTAAATGCAGGAAGGCTAGATAATAGCGGGTTTCAGCTAATAGGGGATGTTACGTTAGTTCCTAATGGAACAGAGCAAATCAAAGACCGAATGGCTGGAAGTAAAAGGGAAAAACTGGAAATATCTTTCGATAAATTTAAAAAAGGAATATTAAGTTACTGGAAAAGGAAATGTGGTGGTAGTAATTGGAAATTATTACGCTTTATTGGAAAAAGTGTGAGTAATTTTCCAAGCACAATAGCTAAGCTCAATAAAAATGAAAGATCAGAAATTAAAGAAATTACTGATTATATGCTAGGTCCTCCAAGATCACCAGAGAGCCAGATTTTTTTTGAAAATTTACTGAAATGTAACCCAGAAATTGTGAAAAATGTTTTAAAAGTTATATCTGATAAACGCAAGTTAGATCATATTGAAGAACTTACCAATTTTGATGTCAAAAATGGAGGACGTGGTTATAGTGTTCTAAACGAAATACTTGGAGACGAACCTTCGGAAGATCTAAGAATTAGTTGCAATTTCTTTTATTCGAACAAAATGTTTGAGCGTAATAAGGAATTGGAAAAAAAGGTAACACACCGCAATTTTTTGGCTGCATTGTTAGGAATAAGTACAATTTCTATAGGTGGAATCTTGGCATTTTCAGTATATAAATAATTTTTTTTTACTCTAAAAGAGACAACGAATAAAGTAACTGTGTTCACATTTAACTTTTCGGCCTTTGAAGGCTCTGCAGCGCAGAGGCCCAAAATTGTAAAAATCAATTAATGAACAGGGTTAGTATATGCCATAAAAATTTAAAGTATTTTTATGGCATGTTTCATTAGAAAAATGTTCTTTACAAGGAAATATCTTCCGACGGGGACCCTCTTATCTTTTGTAACTTTCCAAATAATATGGTTCAGTTAAGATAAATACAAGCGTTTTGCTTTTAAATATGTAATTATTCAATATAGTTAAATAGATTATCGTTTTTTCTTTTCACATGATTGTTGTTAAGTTTGGAGGAAGCTCTGTAGCCAATGTTACCAAAATCCGCAGAGCAGCTTCATTAATTGCTGAAAAATATTTGTCTGCAGGAGAAAACGTAGTTGTTGTGGTTTCGGCAATGTTTGGTGTTACAGATACATTAAATAACTATCTATTAGAAATGACCTCAAAAAAAAAAGTGGAAAATGATGTAGTGCTCTCTGCAGGAGAGCAAATAACAACGGCTCTTTTGGCAATTGCACTAAACGATTTGGGATATAGAGCGCAATCTTTTTTAGGATGGCAAATTCCCATTATCACTGATGAAAATTTTTGTAATGCTAGGATTATCGATATTTCTACAGGAAATATACTTAATTGCTTTGATAAAAATATTGTTCCAATTGTAGCAGGTTTCCAAGGGCTCACAGAAAAAGCCCGTGTAACAACTTTAGGAAGGGGAGGAAGTGATACAACAGCGGTAGCCATAGCCACAGCTTTGCGTGCATCTCAGTGTGATATATACACGGATGTTAGCGGTATTTATACAGCTGATCCTAAAAAGGTTATTCTCGCCCAAAAAATTGATAAAATTTCATTTGAAGAGGCTTTTGAACTATCTTTTTGTGGAGCTAAAGTGCTCAATTCCCGTTCAGTTGAGATTGCAATGAAGCACAACATGAAAGTTAAGGTTTTATCAACATTTAATGTTGGAAGTGGAACAGATATAGTTGAGGGAAATATGGAAGAATTATCTATTACCGGTATTGCAAATAAATCAAATATTGTGAGATTTAATATAAAAATGCAAAAAAAACGCAATGAAACAATAAAAATTATGTCTGAAATTGCAAAAACTAAAGTTCCTATAGAATGGTTGAATTGCTCAGAAGTTGAACAAAGTTTGTCATTTTTTGTTGATTTTTCCAGTGCAACAGAAATTAAAGATGTATGCCAAATTTTAAAAGAAAATAAGCGAATTATTAATTTTACATTGGATTATGATGTTGCTTTAGTTTCTATTATAGGAATAGGTATTGGATCAAATAATGAAGCAATATACACAATACTTAATATTTTAGAGAGAAATGATATTGAAGTGTTTTATTTTGTTGTTACACCTTTAAGCATAAGGGTTTTAATAAAACAACAAGATGTTTCAATTGCTTCAGCTTCTATTCATGCAGAATTCGGACTTGATTTGAGCAATTAAGTTATTCTGTCTATTACAAAACCTACAGCCTAATCCTGAAGTTTCTAAGAACCTGTTTTTGGAGGAGAATGGTGGGTTTGGCAAGAAAACTATTCTATACCCAAACCCCAAAAAATTGCGGATTCAAACTTCTTGGAGTTCAAGAGATTGGCAGCAATTAAAATCCGCATTCTTTGGGGGCCCCAGTATATGCGAGGCGGAGTAATTGATCAAAAGATAGCATTCTCCGTCCTCTATTATTATTTTTTTTTATTTATTTACGACGAGCATTATCTCCAAACTCTTTATCAAGTGCATAGAAATTGCGCTTATCTTCATCAGATATTTTTATATTCCCTTTCTTCGATAGCTTAATAACCCTATGTGCTGCGCTTTTACTTTTAGCATGCGCTGCACTTATAAGTAATTCAGTTGCTTTCTTTTCGTCTTTTTCTCCGCCCCATCCTTCAAAAACAAATTGCGAAAGGTAAAATGTGGATTCAGCGTCTCCAAGTTTAGATCCTTTTTCAAACCATTCTCTTGCAACTTTGTTGTTTCTTGGAGTTAAGTCATCAAGTGCAAAATCTGAATATTCAAGACCAAGCCGTTTACAAGCATATCCACTGCCATTTTGAGCTGCTTTTCTGAATAAATCTAAAGATTTTTTTATATCCTTTTTTACACCAGCTCCGCTGTAGTACTTCTCTGCTTGCAAAATAATATCATCAACTTCTGGAGAAGTAGCTTTTTCCTCATTTATTGGAGTTGGAGCAATTTTTTCTTCTCTAGTTTTAGAGGAAGTAGTTCTAGTTTTAGAGGAAGTAGTTTTTGAAGCAATTTTTGTTTTGTTTTGCTCCATAGTTTTTATTTTTTCCTTTTCAGGAGGGGGAGCTTCCGGTACATTTTCTCATATAAGCTCTTCTTTATTACATATATGTGTACAGCTACTTAATAAAACAGCCATACTTAGAGTTAAAAATTTAAAATTCGACATTTTTTGACCACTAGATAATCTAAGCACCTATACGAAGCCTACTATGCGTTTGTAATCGTGTGAATAGTATTTTTTTTATTTTTTAAAAGATTTTTAGATGAAGTTTTTTTATAAGTTCGGAAAATAGGGATATTTTTAATAGACTTCCTTCGTAACTCAATTTCTTCTGCAAATTTGTTCGTTGCTTCGATGCTAGAATCCTCATGGGGTTTGGGAGGAATCACAGATTTCCCCCAAATGTCCCTCATGTATCTAACACACTCCAGTTCTGCGCTTCGTATACCCTTACACCCCTGCATAAAAATATCTCTTATAAATCCCTGTTTACAAGGATCATTTTTTTTAAAAAGTAGAAAACAAGCCTTTTATTTTTTTGATAAAGTTGTTTTTATGCTAACTATG
>JAITOG010000029.1 GCA_031290075.1 Holosporales bacterium
AAGGCTTCTTCCATTTTCTTTTGGTTAAATATTCCTTTTTTCTGCTGATAACGCCTGATGTTAAAATATAACATTACAGCTTTTTCTTTATTAATAATAATTGATGCACACAATAATTAGTGAAGAGGGTATACTTTCAGTTTTTAGCTGACAGTAGTTGATTGCTATCTGAATAAATTATTTAGAGGAAGGCGATTTTCCAGAGCCAGAACTTTCTAAAAGATTATAAATATTTGCAACAAAATCATTAAAACTTTTTTCTAAACTACTTAATCTTATTTCTAAATTTTTTATATCAGTCTTTACAATATTTATATCAGTTTTTACAATATTTATATCAATTTTTAATTCTATATTTTCAGAAGTATTATTTTCACTGTTTATTTTATCTACCATTTCTTTTAATTCGTCGCTTTTAGTATTTATTTTTTCAATTTCTGCTTCAAGATTTTGAATAGCATTATTTTGAATTTCTTGTATTTTTTCAATATTTTCTTGGTCTTTTGCTGCAAACAATAATGTTCCTATTTCCGCTTTAATATTAGCAATATCGGATTTTATACCAGAAATTTTGAAATCAATACTATTACAATTAGCCATATCTTTCAAATTCTCTTGCTCTGCTTTTATATTTGCGATCTCAAGATTTATATTTAAAAATTTTGATTCAATATCTTGCAATGCAGATTTTATATTGCTATTTGCTTTTAAATCAAAAATTTGTTTAATTTCATTTTGATTTTCTTCAATTTCTGAAATTTTATCTTTTAGTGGAGAAAGTAATAATTGTACGTCTTCTATAATACCTAATGAAGCATTATTATCAAATTGGGAAATTGCTTGATTTACTAAAACATTTACAATTGTTTGACATTTTTCCACAAGATCTCTGGAGAAATCAGCACTTTTAAATCGATTATTTATTTCTTGTAAAATAGTAGTTTGTATATTTTTAAATACTTTTACATCTTCTGAAGTTACTGTGCTGAAAAGAAAGGAAAGGGTATTTAATTCTCCTTCCATTTTCTTTACAATTTCAGATTTCTCGAAAATATGCTTATAAATATCTGTTACAATGTCATTTAATGCCATTTTTGCTTTTTCATCAAAAGTCTCTTGTAAAGTATAAACCCCACGAGCTAAGCCAGCTAACAAATCAGCGATACTAACGGGGGTTGTTATAAGTGAAGGATCTATTTTTTTAATAAAACTTCTTAGCGTCAAATCGCTTACTCCACCAATATTTTCCTCATTTAAACGAACTCTTTCCTTTAATGAATCAAAGCCCTTAAGAAGACGAGAAATATGATTGTCCTCTAAAGACTTAAAATTATCTCCAGAGCCTAAAATATGCTTCAAATTTTCTAAAATTTCTGAAAAAATTTTTACTTCCCTAAAAACAATATCGCTTTGTTCTTTAAGAGAAACTTGAAGCTTTTTATCGATTTTCTTAAAAATTACCTCTTCTTTTTCCTCAAAATCATGTGAAAGTTTCTTTTTAAAATTATTTATCTGGTCTACAAGACGGTCTATAATTTTATTTGTACTTTCATTAAAAGCAATTATTTGTTCGTTAAGATTATTAATATCTACAGACATTTCTACAATTTTATTTTTATTAGTAATAATTTTAGGTTCAAGGCTAGAAACAGTGCTACATTGTTTTTCGTAACTACCTAATTGCTTGTCTATTTGTTTAAAGAGTTTCTTAAGTTGGTATACATCAGATTTAAGCTCTGTTATCTCAATACCTAGTGGTGCCATACCTTGTGGTAATTGAGGAAAGGAGGAGGAGGGCTTTTCATGACCATTGTTGCAACTTACTCCCCCTCTTTCATCATCGCCATAATAAGGCCTTAAATCAATATTTTCCTTCCTTTCATGCCTATCATCTTTTTTATCATCGTATCTTGGATATGGTTTAGAGGCTTCGCAACTTTCATGCCTATCATCTTTTTTATCATCGTATTTTGGATATGGTTTAGAAGCTTCACAATTAATAAGACTTTTAAGCGCTGCTTCAACATTTTGTTTATCATGAGTACCTTCTGATCCTAAAATTCGTTCTGAGGAAGGAGTTCTATTTTTACCTTGTATCGTTTCAAGTTGTTTACCATCTCTATCATGATGCAGTCTTTCAAGTGCATCTTCAATACGTTTCTTATCGTGAAAATCATTCTCTTTTTCATAAACACCAAGATCAACCTCATCTTTTTTTTGTGCAAAGCTGTACTGATTATTTGTACTTTTGAAGTCGTAATATTTTTCAAATGCTTCTTCTGTATTTAAAGTCTGGCTAGCCAAAATATGGCCAGATGCAATTGTTGGCATAACAAAACTTAAAAAAAGCTCTTTTAGTTTCATAAATAAAATCCCCTAAAATAAATTCCTTTTTTATAAAGGAATACTTCCTTAATATAATATTAAATATAATATATTAAAAAATCGTAAATATACGTAAAGTTATATATAAAAATTTAGAGACATAATTTTGATCCCATAAATTAATTTATTTAAAATTTTTCTATTAAAATATTATAGATATTCGTTTATTAATATTTTTTTAATACTATCGTTATAGAATGAAATAGTTAGAGGAAATAATTTGTAAAAATATAATTTTTTTCTAACAGGCGGGATTCCCCCTTTCCCGCCTTTCACTTCAAATATTTGAATCCCATTCTAAAAAACAATTTTTTATAATAGATTAAATATTTTTAAAAATATATAAAAATTAATATTATTTTTACTTATATTTTGTTTATTTATAATTAGATTGATAGACTAAAAAAGTATATAAAAAATAAATGGTAGAAAAAATATTACAAAGTTTTAAACTTCCTGGATGTAAACCTATAATTATTCCTATTGTTGGAAGGAAGAGGGAAAATGAGTTAAACGGAGTTTCAAAAGCAACTCAAGATTGTAGAGTTACTTTTGAATTTCAATGTGGCTGTGAAATATATACTCAATTATTTGGTTGGAGTTGCGGTTTATCCAGAGAAAATATTGGAAATCCTATGACTAATTTTTTCCCAGCATCAGCAACACACGCTTCTGAACTTTGCATTATTATACAAGTGAGTAATTTATTTCCAAAATTAGAACAAGCTATGAATAGTGGCTCAATATTTCCGCGTATTATAATAAGAAAATTCGGTTGGATTTTAGGTCAAGATGGAAGCACATTAGATGGTTATGAGGAAAACCCAACAGGAACCCCATTGGAAACTATAGTTTTTTTTACATGTTTTATTACATACATACAACAAGTTTTAGATTATATTGTTCTTCGAATAAGATATTGCCAAGTAGACGACAGATTAAATATATACAATCAAGAAGGTGCTGCATTAGGTAGTATTAGTGGCTCTGTCTCATTAATAAATGGAGAAATGGAATATAAATCTGATTCTGGAGAAGTTGATGATAAAGATGAAGAACCAGAGTATGAGAGTATTTAATTGCAGGAATAGGAAAATTATTTCTTTTATTTCTTTAAAGACAATATTTAAGCTAAAATTAGAAAGTTTTTTTTAAAAAGCATCTTTTATGAAAATAGCTACTTTTAACGTTAATTCTGTTCGTGCTCGCTTAGAATCTCTAAATTTTTGGCTAAAAAAAGCTTCTCCGGATGTTTTGCTTTTACAAGAATTAAAATGTGTAAATGAAGCTTTTCCATATGCTTTTTTTGAAGACTTTGGATATTCTTGCAAAATTTTCGGACAAAAAACATACAATGGCGTTGCTATATTAGCTAAAACCTCAATAGAAGATGTAACTGCTGGCCTTCCAAGCTTTTCTGAAGATTTAAATGCTCGCTATATTGAGGCTGTTATTGGAGGAACTATTAGAGTTGCTAGCTTATATATACCAAATGGTGGTCCCGCTGTTGGGGAACTTTCATATATTTATAAAATAAATTTTATTGAAAAATTATCAGAACATTTTTTAAAAATTAATACTTATGATGAAGCTATTTTTATCGGTGGAGATTATAATATTACTTCAGATAATCTTGACGTTTATGATGAAAAAAAATGGCATGAACACGTTTGCTGTACTGCCCAAGAGCGCGAAGTTTTCAGGAATTTACGAGGAGATAGTTTTTTTGATGTTTATGATGCTTTTTCTCAAAAAAAAGGGGAAAATTACAAAAAATTACAAAAAAAACGACCTTTTACTTGGTGGGATTATCGCTCAGGCAGTTTTGCAAAAAATCTGGGGCTTCGATTAGATTTCTTTTTAACCAATAAAAAAGGCTTAGATTTAGTTAAGGATATTGCGGTTGATACAACTCCAAGAGGACGGCCAAAACCTTCTGACCACGCTCCAGTTATTTTATGGATATAAGCGAAACTTATTTAAATTGCTTATCCTCAATTGAAAACAAAATTTAGGATAGAACTGATCCTACTGTTAATGAATCGTTGTTTAAATTCAATCCCTAATGCAAAGACTTTTATAAGTTTACAAAAAATTAACATTATTTTTACACTTACGTGTTTTTATGTATTTAGGGGGAAAATTAAATAATACGTTTAAGTGCCTACAAAAATATTACAAACTTTTAAACTTCCTGGGAATAAACCCATAGTTATTCCTATTGTTGGAATAAGGGAGGAAAATGAGCAAAATGGAATATCAAAAGCGACTAATGATTGTTTAATTGTATTCAAATTCCAAAACGATAAAATCAAAAATACAGAATTATATGGCTGGGATTGCAGCTTATCTAGAGAGAGTATTGGAAACCCTGTTGTTAATTTTTTTCCAGCCTCAGCAACACACGCTTCTGAACTTTCTATAGTTATAGGAGTTAATAAATGGATGCCATTATTAGAACAAGCCATGAATAGTTTGGAAATATTCCCAACAATAAAAGTACAAAAATACGGATGGGTTAAGGGAGAATTATCTGTTGTTAATGAAGTACTGTTTTCTACATGCTGTATTACGTATATGCAACAAATTCTAGATTATGTTGTTTTTCGAGCAAGATTTTGCCAAATAGATGAAACAATGTATATATACGATCAAAAGGGGGAGGATCAAGGGCAAGTTGTTAGTTCTGTAAGCTTAGAAAAAGGAGAAATGACCTATGGCGAAGGAAATCAACCAAATGCAACCAATTTAAACCAGCAAGAAGACGATTTCCCTTTCTGGGATACCTATGTCTAATAGAACTCTTGAAGAACCTGCTCCAATCTATTTCCTTTAAACAAGGTATTTATACCATTTCATGCTTTTATATCTTCTGTAAATAAAAAATAAACAAACAGTGCACCAAAATAACATTAAGTAATAAGGGGTTACAGCAGACGTTAATTTTCCAAAATAATAAAGTAATACTGCAGGTAAAAACACAAATCCCCAAGTGCAAGAAAAATTCACTATTGCTGGATATCTTGTATCACCACCAGCGATTAAAATTCCCCATGTTATACTTAAAATAGAATCAAACGCAACGCAAATAGTAATAAGTATTAAAACTAAATAAAGATCATTGTATAAATGAGAAATATTCTTATTAAGAGAATTTAAACCATCAAAAATATTTTTGGAAAATATTCCTATTGGAACAGCAGTAAACAAGCAAAAAACTAGTGCTAAAATAACAAAAATTTTGAATGTTTTTTTTATAGCAGGAAGATCCTTGTAACCTATCATATTAGCAGCAATTGTAGATATTGCTTTTTGAAAACTTTCTCCAACAAATATAAAAATAGTATAAATTGTCATACCAATACTATAAATTGTTGCGCAGTCTTTAGATACATGATTCATCATTGTTTGTAAAAGAAACCAACCCAAAATACTAATAAAATGATTTAAAGATGTTGGTATTCCCATTTTTATACATCCAAAAAATAATTCTTTATTATAAGATCTATTTTGGAAAGTTTTATAAATAGCTCTATTTTTATTACTAAAAAATATTGAAGCAAATATTATAATTTGAAATACTTCAGCTATAATTGTAGCCCAAGCAGCTCCTTCGCTTCCTAGGCTTGGTTTAAAAACATAAATGAAAATATAATCAAGAATCGCATTCAGTATTCCACTAGTAAAAACTGCAATTGTAACAATTTTGGTTTTTCCTTGACCAATAAAAAATGTTGATAAAGATGATGTTAAAACAGGAAAGAAAAGGAATTTTAAAATTATTTGTTGATATCCAATGCCTTCTTTTAAAAAATACGAAGGCAAAAAATTAATTTTGTCAGAAAAAAAGGCAAGTGGAGCAAAAAATAAAATTGATAGCAAGGATAAGTAAATCATTTGCCAAACAGGAGCTGCTATTTTATCATATTGCTTTGATCCGTTATATTGCCCTACATAAACTTCTGCAGTATTTGCTACTCCTATAAATAAAAAGGAAAAAACAGATGCAAACATACCGCAAGCCATGACGGCGTTCATTGCATCTAAGGAATACCCCGCAAGCATAAAGCGATCAGTAACATAACATATATTTGAAAAGAGCGTTGAAAGAAGAATAGGTATAGTTACCGTAAAAATACTCTTAAAAGAGCTATCAATAATCTTATGTTCCATAATGGCGACATTAACCTTTTCAAAAATCGTTGCAGCAAAAAAATAAATACATTATTTTTTAAAAATTATATATACCTAATATACTGGGGCCCCAAAAGAATGCGGATTTAATTGCTGCCAATCCCTTGAAACCCAAGAAGTTTGAATCCGCAATTTTTTGGGGTTTGGGTATAACAGTGAAACACAAGAGACAGAGTCTAGTGAATCCGCGGGATTGAACGGGGTAAAAATCCAAAGTTCTAGTACGAATAGGTATATGCTCAGGCTTTAGGATAATAAACATCTTCAATAATAATACAAAAATTCCTCCCCACCTCCTACTCCCCTTAATTATTACCATAAAAATAATTTTGAAAATAGGAAATTATAGATTCCCCAAACCCCAAAAAATTGCGGATTCAAACTTCTTGGGTTTCAAGAGATTGGCAGCAATTAAAATCCGCATTCTTTGGGGCTCCAGTATATAGCTAAGCGTTTACTATAAAATCATTGAAAAATATAGGGTTTTGCTAACGTAATATTTGAGAATTAAAAGGCCCTGGAGTTCACATAGATATTTTCTTTTAACCTTTTTAACCAGTAAATTGAGCAGCCTATTATTAAAGCGTAAACAGCTATTTTAAATATTGTATTTGTTCTTCCTTCAACTGGACCAGGAGCAGCAACATGTTCAGGACCAGCAGGAGCTACTTCATCAGGAGCAGCAGCATGTTCAGGAGCAGCATGACCAGGTACATCAATTTCTATCCCAGGCTTTTTGCTTTGCTGAAGGGCCTCTCTTAATTTTTGCTCTATACTTTCTGGAGCTGTTATTGATCCTAAATTTGCTAAATAAAACGAGTATTCATTTATATCTATAGAATCTCCTTCAAATATGACTTTATCTATTGTACTTCCATGAAACGCACGATTGTCAATTGTCTTTACAGTTTTTGGAATTGTTATCGTGCCTATTTTGGCGCTCAAAAAACTGCCCGTATCTATAACTTGTAATTGGGAACCTTCCTCAAATTTTACTTCTGGAAGATAAACTTTCATGAAAGAGTTTGGAAGTATTTCTTTTACAGTTTTTGGAATTGTTAAGGTAAATGGTCCATCTGAAACTGTTCGTATTTTTATTCCTTTTATTTCCGTTTCAGAAGGGGTCGCAAATTCTATTTCAGCTGTATTTGCAAAAGGCACAGAGGCTAACAACAAAACTATATTTAAAATTTTTCTCATTTATATTCTCTTTAAAAGATTAGGTGAATCATATTATGATATACAACAATGTGCAACTCTTTTCAAGAGTATTTTTTAAGATTTAAAATTTTGAACATTTCAGCTCTATACTGGGGCCCCCAAAGAATGCGGATTTTAATTGCGGCCAATCCCTTGAACCCCAAGAAATTTGAATCCGCAATTTTTGGGGTTTGGGTATAGTTCCTGATTTTATGGATGAATTGAAAATTTAACATTACACCTTTTTTTTCTTTATTTCACTTATCCTAAGTTTACGTATAAAATCAACGTATAGTTCAGTTGAATAGTTGTTGGCTTATGGACAGCGATAATAATATTAAAAAAAATTTATTTTTTGAGGTTTTTTCTGAAGAAATTCCTGCAAAAATGCAAAAAAATGCATCTAAAATAGCCTGTGATACAGTTGCTCAGATTTTAGCTAAATCAGGAGTTAAATATGGAAAAATCCAAGCATCGTGTGCTTCAAGACGAATTTGGATAAATATTGATGAGATGTTTTGTGAAGAGTCTTTAAATTTTGAAGAAAAACGTGGCCCTAAAATTGATGCGCAAGTTAGTGCCATTGAAGGATTTTTAAAATCTAATAATCTAAAAAAAGATGATTTATTGGAAAAGAATGGATATTTTTTCGCAAAAATTGAAAAAAAAGGCGAAAAAATTGAAAAAATCCCTCAAATCATTTTAATGAATTTTTTGAAATTAATGCCTTGGCCTAAGTCTATGCATTGGCATAACAGGAAGACAGCAGCGCATTCGCTACCTTGGATTCGCCCCATTCATTCTGTTTTGTGCCTTTTTGAGGGTAAACCTATTGTTTTCGATCTTGAAGGTTTTGGAATAAAGACTGGAAATACAACACATGGACACAGATTTTTATCTAACCAAGAATTCACAATTACATCATTTTCGCAGTATAAAAAGATTTTAAGAGAAAATTCAGTAATTATTGATTATTCAGAGCGCCAACAATTAATAAAAGAAGAAATAGAAAAAGTATCAAAAGAAAAAGGAATAATATTAAAAGAAGATCAGGAATTGATGGATGAAGTAACTGGTCTTGTGGATATGCCTTTTGTTATTATAGGCGATATTAGCCCTGAGTTTATGGTTCTTCCAGAATTTGTTTTGGCAACCTCTATGCGCGTTCACCAAAAGTACTTTTCTACAACTTACTCAAATGGCAAAATTGCTCCGTTTTTTATTGCACTTGCAAACCAAAATGATCCAAAAGGAATTATAAAAGCGGGTTTTGAAAAAGTTTTAAAAGCCAGATTAAACGATGCATTATTCTTTTATTCTGAAGACTTGAAAAAAACAATAGATGAAAATGTTGATAAATTAAATAATGTAATATTTCATAAACAGTTAGGATCCGTAAAGCAAAAAATTGAACGTCTTATTGAGATAACTCCCCAAGCTCAAAGAGCTGCAGAGCTTTGTAAGTTTGATTTGGTTACAGCAATAGTTGGGGAATTTGAAGAGTTGCAAGGTATTGCAGGGGAACATTATGCTCAAAAACAAGGTGAACAGCCAGAAATTGCCACAGCTATAAGGGAACATTATAAACCTATTGGGCAAAACGATTCTTTGCCATCTTGTCAGCAAGGCTTAGAATTGGCGGT
Source organism: Holosporales bacterium (assembly GCA_031290075.1). Lineage (GTDB taxonomy): Bacteria > Pseudomonadota > Alphaproteobacteria > BNTO01 > BNTO01 > JAITOG01. Next base: position 9,423 of record JAITOG010000029.1, read on the forward strand.
TTCAGATAAAGTTGATACACTTGTTGGTTTTCTTGGAATTGGAAAAAAGCCATCGGGTTCAGCAGACCCTTTTGCACTGCGCCGAGCTGCGCTGGGGATTATAAGAATTACAGAGGATAATGAAAATATTAACTTAGAAGATCGTGTTTATTTAGCAATAAATGTTTATAAAAGGCAAGGTATAAAATTGTGCGAAGATGTTTTCAATATTTTTGTTAACTTTCTTTACGAAAGAATCTATTTTTATTTAAAAGAGCAAATATCCATTAGGGGAGATATTATAAAAAGTGTTTTATCAAATAGACTTCCTTTGAATCCTTTGAAACCAATTTCCCCCAACCCCCATGAGGATTCGAGCACCGAAGCGACGAACAAATTTGCAGAAGAAATTGAGTTACGAAAGAAGTCTAATATTAATACGTTAAATATAAGTGATATTATTACGCGAGCAAAAAGTATTCAAACACTTTGGGATAAAGGGGAACATGTGAATTTTATGACGTTTTTTACACGTATTATTGGATTTTTAGGCAAAGTAGATTGTGAAAAATATGTTTCTGATAAACCTTCAATAAATCCTGAATTTTTTGAAACTTCGGAAGAATTAAATGTTTATAATGCAATAAAAAAATCCTCAGATATTATTTATAAATATTTAGACTTCAAAGAATATAGAAAAGCTATGAATGAAATTTCTATGCTTTATAATGTTTTTAATGAGTTTTTTAATGCAGTTCAGATCAATACAAAAGATGATAAAGTTCGAAAAAATAGGTATACTATATTAAATAATTGCTTTAACTTTTACTCTTCAATAGCAGATTTTACACAAATTCAAGGCTAAAAAATGAAAAAACTTTATTATGAATATAGTACAATTGGGCAAAACCTAAAAAAAGCTATTACTCCTATTTACAAAAAACATGGATTTTTTAGAGCTGAACTTATTTTAGATTGGGAAAAAATCGTTGGCCCCCAATTTGCTATGTGTCGGCCTGTTAGGATTTCTGAATTAGGAAGATCTTATATTTTATATGTAGCTGCTCCTAAGTCTGTTGCTGTACAAATGGTATATTTTCTTCAAAATATTTTAGAAAGAATTCATCAATACTTAGGAAATAAATCTATTAGAGAAATAAAATTTGTTGCTGGAAATATTCAGCAGCCATTTCCAACACAGCAAACATTAACAGAAGATGGAAAGAATTTAAATTCTAAAAAGCTAAACGTGGATATTTCTTATGCTCCATTAAAAACAGCCTTAGAGAAGCTTGCTCAATATTTCTGAATTAGACCTCTTTCGAAACCAATTTCTTCTAGCAAAGTTGAAGGAGCATACTGGGGTCCCCAAAGAATGCGGATTTTAATTGCTGCAAATCCTTGAAACCCAAGAGTTTGAATCCGCAATTTTTTGGGGTTGGGTATACGAAGCGCAGAATCGGAGTGTATTAGATATACATGAAGGGAATTGGGGGAAATTTGTGATTTCCCCCAAACCCCATGAGGATTCGAGCATCGAAGCGACTAACAAATTTGTAAAAGAAATTGAGTTACGAAAGAAGTCTATTATTGCCTGCTATAATTAATCAGGCTAACAACCTCTTTTCACTTGCAGAACGTGCTCTATCACGTGGTGTACATCCATAATTATCTTCAACATTTCTACTTGCTCCAGCAGCAAGTAATACTTTAACAACTTCTGTCTTTTCATGACCATAATGAAGTGGTGTAAGTCCATAATTATCTTTAGCATCTTTATTTGCGTTAGCAGTAAGTAATACTTTAACAATTTCTATAAATCCAAAAAGAGCTGCATAATGAAGTGGTGTACCTCCATCAGGATTTTTAGTGCTAATAAGAGCAGACCTCTTCACAGGATCAGAAATTAATTTTTTAACCTTTTCGCATTCTCCTCTTGCAATTGCAGTAGAGAAATCATTTTGCTCTTCTGCAGTAGGAAATTTTGATGTAGCACAAGCTAGAGCAGCATTTGCGTCACATGATGTTCCGTAAGAAAAATTGCTTATCCCCAATAATGAAGCAAGCGCCATAGTTTTATAAAATCTTTTCATTTTATATCTCCTTTAAAATAATTAAACAAACAACTATACTAGTAATATAATGATGCTTCTTTTAAATTTCAAGTAAAAAATGAAAAAGTTTTTTAAAAGTCAAGAGTAAGATGTGTAGTTCGCAAGTATTTATCTAAAATTTTATATATTTTAAAAATCTCAAAAACATAATGGCTTCTTGTATGCCCCAGTTTTACTTGGTGAATAATTGCATTTTATTAAAAATTAAATAAAATTTATATAAAAAATATTTTTTTCTGTATTGACTATTTTAATTATTCAATCTATTACTTAGAAACTGTCTTCATAGATATTTTAACTGGTGTTTTATACCCAAACCCCAAAAAATTGCGAATTTAAACTTCTTGGGTTTCAAGGATTGGCAGTAATTAAAATCCGCATTCTTTGGGGGCCCCAGTAACGTCAAATCCGGTGCTCGAATCCTCGGGGGTTGGGGAAAATCTGTGATTTCCCCCAATGCCCCTCATGTACATTTTACACTCTGGTTCTGCGGTTCTGCGCTCCGTTTTTCCTTAAAAACCCTCACTTTAAATATCATGAAGACAGCTTCTAAGGTATTTTATTTTGAATTATTTTAAAGAGTTTCTGAAAAATTGGATAAAAAAGAATAGTTGCTATAAACTCGTTGAAAAAATTTTCATGAATCATTCCTTTGTAGAAGGCATAGCATAAAATTAAAAAAATAATCTTTTTTATTAAAAATACTACTAAAAAAGTACAAAATAGCACTAAATCATTATTTGCTGCTAAAACCTCTCTTCGTACTTTTAATAATATAAATAAGAATATATATATAATTGCATGAAATCCCGGATAAATACAAAATAAATAATCGTAGAATAAACTAAAAATAAGAATATAAAATGGTTTAAATAAATCTGGTTTTATAAACGTTGAGAAAAACAAAAATGTTAAAAAAAGATTTGTTGATATGTTAATTTTTTGTTTAAAAAAACAGCACTCAATTAAAACCAAAAGCAAAATAAAAAAAAAGTAAACGCAATGAAATGCAGCTTTGTAGATAATTTTGTGTATGTTTTCTTTATAGAAAAAATTAGCCATTATTTTATAAAAAATAAAAAACAATTTTATTTAATTTTATCTAAAAAATATATTGTAAATCTATATATTTTTTTATACTCTTGAGTATGAGTTGTTTTAACGAATTATAGTAACAACTGTACTTTTTTATTTTTTAATAGGTTAAATGATGAATTCTAATTTTTTAAGAACGTTTTTATTATCTATCTCCCTTGCTCCATTTTTTTTGGCAACTGCCACTTCTGAAGAAGGAGGAGAAGAAGAAACGTCGGAGGTTATTGCAAGCGCTGATGTAAATACTCCTTCAGAGAAAACCGATGCTGAGAAAAAGGGCCTAACATATAGCACTGCAAATAGCGAAGCAATAAAAAAAATAAACCTAGCTTTAAAAGAGCTTAGCAAGGACTATTACAAAGCTTCACAGGATGAAGTTATGAACTTTTTTAAATTTGTTATGCAAAAAGTTGTAGAAAATAACAAAGATTTACGAAAAGCTCGTGCTGAAGTTTTAGCTTTAATGGGAAATAATAATTTAGCTAGGGGAGAGTTTTTACCAGATTTAGAAGCTAATGCTGGGTATAAAGGAAGCAGCAAATATATTAATAAAAAAGAAAATGGAATCTCTAATAATCTGGACCACAATAACAAAGAGTGGGGAGGGGACATTGGATTAGACGCAAGATGGAATCTCTTTAATGGTGGTGCTTCAGCTGCGCAGTTAAAAATTGCTAATAATGAAACTAGGGCAAAATTTGAAGCATATAAAGATCTAGAAGCTGAAACAATCTTAAAAGCTTTTCAGCTTTTATTAAACATTATTGCGTATAAGATTATTGTAAAACAAAGTGAGGCCAACGTTCTTATTAATGAAGAAACATTAAAAAGTGCTTTAGAAAAGCTGAAAATCGGTGAAATTGACAGAGTTGATGTTGGATATGCCGATTTTAAAACTGGAAAAGCGATGGCAAAATTAGAAGAAGCAAAAATTAAACTTAGTGGGTTTATAGGTGATTTCCAATTGGCAAGTGGAATTTCTGACGTAGAAATTAAAGCTATTATTCCAAATTTTGAAAGTTTTCTTCCCAAAGCTTTTGAAGAAATGGAAAAAGTTGCAGAAAGAGAAAATCCAAAAATTTTATCTGTAAATTACGCAGCTGTAGCCAGTAAAGCAGAGATTAGTAAAGAACTAGCAGGATATTTACCAAAGGTGAATCTTGAGGGGAGAGTTGGACGTGTTGATAGCTTCAGTAGAGAAAATCTTAAAACTCAAGGATCTTCGTCTTACACAAGAGGACATAAAATGAATAGTTATGGTCCGCAATATTCTGCTGGAATTTCCGTAAGAGTTCCTTTAGATATAAAATGTACAACCAACACGAGAATTACTGGTGCAAGGCATAAATATGTACAAGCTAAAGTTAATGGGGCTCAAACGCGTAGTAAAGTTTTATCTGATATTAAAACTCATTTTTGTAATTTGGATAATAAAAAGAAGATTATTGAGCTTTGGAAACGTAATGCAAAAGCAAATGAGGAGTCTGTGCAGTGCTATTTACAAAGGTTGGCTGTAGGAGATATTGTTCATGAAAAAGTATTAGTAGTACAAGCTGATGTTTATGAGTGTTATGTAGACCTTGCAAATGCCTACAGAGAGTACGCTGAGACTCAGCTTCATTTGTTATACAGCATGGGACGTTTAAATCCTAAAGTTTTTGGAGCTGTTGATTTCAATTTTGATCCTTATAACAATAAAAGCTGTAGATCTGGTGAAATAGAAAAAATTGCACGTACTGCTTAAATTGGTTTTACATTAAGCTCCCTTTGAATTTCGGTTATCGATTTTCGGGGAGTTTTTTTGTATATATCCAACCCCCAAAAAATTGCGGGTTCAAACTTCTTGGATTTTAAGGATTGGCAGCAATTAAGATCTGCATTCTTTGGGGGCCCCAGTATATATCTGCCATAAATCTGGCCGACGTTTTTTAGTTTCTCTTTCAGCTTCGCTTTTTTGCCATTTAGTTATTTCCTTATGATTTCCAGATAGTAATACATCCGGAACAGTTGTTTCTCGCCAATTATAGGGTCTGGTGTATTGTGGAAATTCTAGTAAACCCGATTCAAAGCTTTCATACACCAAAGATTCTTCATTATGAACTATATTCGGTAAAAGGCGTACGCAGGCGTCAATTAATGTAATCGCCCCAATTTCTCCGCCAGAAAGTATATAATCTCCAATACTAACTTCTTGTAATCCACGTTTTCCCCAATATTCGATTACTCGTTCATCTATCCCCTCATATCTTCCACACAAAATAATTAATCCTGGGCTTTCAGTAAAAATATGCACCATTTTTTGTGTAAGAGGGCGCCCCTTAGGGGTCATATAAACAATTTGGGCTTCTGCTTTAAAATTATCAACAGCATATTGTAATGCGCTATCGATAACATCTGGTTTCATAATCATTCCAGCATTATACCCATAGCAAGTATCATCAACTGTATGGTGTTTATCCAATGCAAAATTTCGAATTTGGGTTGTTGATAATTCCCATATTCCGTTTTTCAGCCCCTTTCCGGAAAGGGAACATGCAAGAGGACCTGGAAATATTTCAGGGAATAAAGTCAAAACATTAACTTTCCACATTTGTTTGATGGTTTAAACGGCTTCTATAACGTGATAATACACAACGCCAAAAGAAAACACACTCAATTAAGAACCTGTCTTGATTTTAATAATTACAAACTTGGTATGATCAGAAAAATCTGGGGAATTAAAGATAGAGAGTTTTCACTAAATTTTCACTAAAGATAGATAAAAAGTATCCACAAAAAAATTGACACCTTACAATATGTATATATATAATAGCTTATGTTTTTATTTGAGAAGTTTTTATATGAGTTTTGTTAAAAAAATAATTGGAAGTGCATTGTTAGGAGTTTGCTTTGCTGGAGGAGTCTTTAGTGGAGAGGAAGGTTCAGTCAGAGATTTAAACCTACTTTCAGGCGAATTAGATATCAATTTTGGCTCTGATTTAAGTTTGCCAACTCAAGCTTTACCCCCAATCGTCAGTTCAGCCAAAAGTTCAAACGACGAGCATAAGGAGGAAGTGGAGGATGGCATAAAGCCGGAAGAGCCCGTGGAGGATGGCATAAAGCCGGAAGAGCCCGTGGTTGAAAATATTGGGGGGCATGATGATGAGGTCGCAGTGTTGGAAGGGGTCGATAAAGATAAGAATGATGCCAATTTAGATCTTTCAGGCCAAGGTCAAGAACAAGTTTCAGATGAAGTTCCAGCCCAAGTTTCAGAGAAAGGTCAAGAAAAAGTTTCAGGCCAAGTTTCAGCCCCAAGTTCAGCCCAAGTTTCAGATGAAGTTCCAGCCCAAGTTTCAGAGAAAGGTCAAGAAAAAGTTTCAGGCCAAGGTTTAGATAAAGAGGATGGTGGGGAGGGAGCCACGCCGAAATTATCTGGTGTGGTTAATGCTTCTGAGGATTTAGCTGCTTTGAAAGAACGTATTGATAATTTACAAAAAGCAGTAACTGAACATGGTCTAGGAAATATAGCTGATTCGGAGCAAAATCGTTTTCATATACTTAATTTGGCGAAACGCAGTACAACTTTAATTGATTTGGCGGATCGTATTATTTTAGCTAATTCGGCGGCTGGTCGGCCAACAGATTTGGCGGCTGGTCGGTTAGCAGATTTGGCGGGTTATCGTAATCAGTTAGTATATTTGGCGAGTAATTGTCTTCGGTTATCAGATTTGCTGGCTAATCGTGATCAGTTAGAAGCTTTGCTTCGTAAAAAAAAATTAAATGAGAGTCGTCGTGTTCGGTTAAAAGCTTTGCTGACTAGTTGTATTCTGGCGGATCGTAGTGATCAGTTAGTAAAGTTGGCGGATAGTAGTGATCAGTTAGTAAAGTTGGTGAAGGATTGTTATAATATATTGAAAGCAACTAATTTTGTGCGTAATTATAATGAGCCGTTAGAAGCTTTGGCGCGTTGTTGTGTTGATTTAGAAGCTTTGGCGGGTCGTAGGGCTCAGTTAGTAACTTTGGCGGGTTATCGTGCTCAGTTAGTAGCTTTGGCGGGTTGTCGTGATCAGTTAGTAAAGTTGGCGCGTTGTTGTGGTGATTTAGAAGCTTTGGCGGGTTGTCGTGCTCAGTTAGTAGCTTTGGCGGGTCATAGTGTTCAGTTAGAAGCTTTGGTGCGTTGTTGTGATGATTTAGAAGCTTTGGCGGGTCGTCATGGTGATATAATTGCTGCAGCTGATTTGGCTCGTGATGCTGCAGCTAATTTGGCACATCCAGGATATGGGAGAAAGATTTTTAATTTTGTGAAAAATATACTTACTTTAGCAGTAATACCTTTAGGTTATATAGTAATCAAAAAAGGTCTTTGGAAATAATAGTTAGCAGGATAATGCATAAATACTTTATTTGTTTATGCTTTTTCTTTTTTGATAAAATGTACTCAGAATTTATGATTTTGGGTACATTTTTTTAATCTAAGAATCTGTCTTTAAGGATATTTTAACTGAGGGTTTTTAAGGAAAAACGGAGCACATAAGCGCAGCGTACTTAGCGTACGTGAGTATTATAGCACCGGATTTGACGTAAAAAACACGTCAAATTGACGCTTTCCCAATAAATATATGCCCGCTATACCCAAACCCCAAAAAATTGCGGATTCAAACTTCTTGAGTTTCAAGGATTGGTAGCAATTAAAATCCGCATTCTTTGGGGGCCCCAGTATATAACACCTGCAATCTCTTGCTAAGCCAAGTGTTTCTATTCATAATTTTATTATTATTTACAGCCCAAAATAGCGCTTTTTGACTACCTATTATTACAACTAAATTTTTTCCACGCGTTATACCAGTATAGATTAAATTGCGTTGTAACATTATGTAATGAGACATCACAATAGGAATAACAACTGCTTTATACTCTGAGCCCTGGCTTTTATGAATTGAAATGGCATATGCTAACGCCAACTCTTCTATTTCCCAATATTCATAATTTATATTTCGATCATCAATATTTACAATAATGCTTTGAGTTTCATAATCTATTTTTTTAATAATTCCCAAGTCTCCATTAAATACTTCCTTATCATAATTATTTTTTGTTTGCATAACTTTATCGCCAACCCTGTATTTGCGCCCAACTCTTGTTATCTCTGCGCCTTTTGGATTAAGCAATTTTTGCAAGGCTTCATTTAAACTATTTGTTCCAACTTCTCCTCTGTGCATTGGGGTAAGTACTTGAACATCATTTATGGCGTTATATCCGAATTTTTGCGGGATTCTTTCTTGAACTACTCGCAAAACTTTCTCGCGTACTTTTTCTAAATCTTCTTCTTGCATAAAGAAAAAATCAGTTTCTTCTGAATTGCTGATGTCTGGATAATCTCCATGAACAATTTTGTGAGAATTGACGATAATTTTCGATTGTTGGGCTTGCCTGAATATTTCATTTAGCTCAACAACGGTTATAACTCCAGATAGAATGATATCTTTTAGCACGCTTCCTGCGCCAACTGAGGGAAGTTGGTTTATATCGCCAATAATAATAACTGTAGTATGCTTAGGAATAGCCTTTAGCAAACTATGCATAAGGAAAACATCAACCATCGAAGCTTCGTCTAAGATAAGCAAATCACAATCTAAGGGATTTTCCTCATTCCTCAAGAAACCGCCATTTATAGTATTGCATTCAAGCAATCTATGAATGGTTTTTGCTTCGTGCTTTGTTGCTTCGGCCATTCGTTTGGCTGCGCGGCCAGTTGGGGCGGTTAAGTGAATTTTTTTCGTTACACTAAAAAAGATTTCCAAAATAGCTTTGGTTATTGTTGTTTTTCCAGTACCTGGGCTTCCTGTTATAACAAGCAATTTGCCATCAATTGCCGTTTTTATAGCTTCAATTTGCTTAGCAGCTAAAGTTAATGATAATTTTTTTTGGACCCACTCAATGGCCGATTCAGCATCAATTAATTTAGTGCGTTTAGAAGAAGTTTTTAGTTTTATGAGTTTTTCAGCAATTTTTGTTTCTGCTAGATAGCAATTTGCCAAATATACACTTTGAACATTTTCAATTTGTTCTATTACGATTTTTCCTTCTCTTAAAAGCGATTGCATAGCTTTTTCAACAATTAATTCATCAATATTTAAAACCTTGTTAACTTCTTGTATTAAATCTTGGTAAGGATAATAAACGTGCCCATTTGTTGTAAGCTCTTGTAATACAAATAAAATCCCCGCTTGAGCTCTTAATGGGGAATTCTCATCAAACCCTAGGTTTTGAGCAATTTTATCTGCTGTTGCAAAACCTATTCCCCAAATATCGCTTGCTAACCTATAAGGATTTGATTTGACAAGAAAAATGGAATCATTTCCATATTTTTTATATATTTTTATCGCGTAAGCAGTGCTTACATCGTAATTTTGTAGAAAGACCATAACAGCCCTGATTTCTTTTTGTTCTTGCCAGGCTTGTTTGATGGTGTTAACGCGACCTTTTCCAACTCCAGGAATTGTGAGAAGGCTATTTGGATTTTCTTCAATAACATCAAAGGTTTTTTCTCCGAAAGTAGAAACAATTTTTTTTGCTACAGCGGGCCCCAGCCCTTTGATTAGCCCAGAACCTAAGTATTTCTCTATACCATAAACAGCAGCAGGAACAGAGCAAGAGCAGGAAATAATTTTAAACTGCTCTCCAAATTTTGGGTGAGAAGTCCATATTCCTTGCATGTTTAGAATTCCACCTAGAGAATGATCTGGAATATTGCCCACAACCGTAACAAAATCTTGCCGTCCCTTAATTCTAACTTTTGCTACAGTAAAACCATTTTCCTTATTTTCGTATGTAAGGCGCTCAAGTTGCCCCTGGAGATTTATAATTGTTCCTTCTTTTTTAGAAATATTACTTTGATTAATTGACATTAAAAATGTTTAAATAGCGAAAAAATAAAGTATTAATAAATTTACCATATTTAAAATAAATTCGAGAGATTTAAATTTTCATATCTTTATATACCCATTTGCAGTAGAATCCTCGGATTCATCGCCTTCTAATCTAGCAGAATCACTAGAGAATTCATACTGCGTTTCACAGCCATTGGTATATGCTTTCTTGACTATGCTGGATTTCAAGACGAATTGATGCGTCGTGCGTTCCTGTGTAAAATTTATCCCATAATTTCTTCTTCCATTGAGAGAATTGATCATTATATTATGCCATGATTACTAGCTAGTAAGTGTATAGTTGGCTAAAAACATTTGAAGTGAGTCAGCAATAGCAACATGCCATGCTTCTCTTCTAAATCTATTGTCTATTTTTCCAGCCGCTTAATCTGCTAATAACATCAGCTCTTCCGGATTGAACAGCCCAAACAAGTGGGGTATTTCCACCTATATCTTTAGCCTCTGTCTTTGCTCCACATCCAAGTAAGCATCTAACAGTCTCAGCGTGTCCTCCTTCAGCAGCAAAATTAAGTGGGGTATTTCCACCTATATCTTTAGCCTCTGTCTTTGCTCCACATCCAAGTAAGCATCTAACAGTCTCAGCGTGTCCTCCTTCAGCAGCAAAATTAAGTGGGGTAT
>JAITOG010000046.1 GCA_031290075.1 Holosporales bacterium
GCTGCATGCAGTGGGGTATTTCCAATAGTATTTCCAGCTCTTACATCTGCTCCAGCAGCAAGTAATGCTTCAACAACTCCTGTATGTCCTTCATGAGCTGCTGCATGCAGTGGGGTATTTCCATTAGTATTTCCAGCACGTGCATCTGCTCCAGCAGCAAGTAATGCTTCAACAACTCCTGTATGTCCTTCATGAGCAGCCATATAAAGTGGGGTATTTCCAGCAGTATCTCCAGCTCTTACATCTGCTCCAGCTTCAATTAATAGACCAACAACTTCTATATGCCCTTCAAGAGCAGCCATATGAAGTGGGGTATCTCCAAAAGTAGTTCTAGCATTTACATCTGCTCCAGCAGCAAGTAATGCTTCAACAACTCCTGTATGTCCTTCATGAGCAGCCATATAAAGTGGGGTATTTCCAGCAGTATTTCCAGCTCTTACATCTGCTCCAGCTTCAATTAATAGATCAACAACTTCTATATGCCCTCCAAGAGCAGCCATATAAAGTGGGGTATTTCCAAAAGTAGTTCTAGCATTTACATCTGCTCCAGCTTCAATTAATAGTCTAACAACTTCTACATCCCCTCCAAGAGTTGCTAAATAAAGTGGGGTTACTCCATTAGTATTTTCAGTATTTACATCTATTCTAGCAGCAATTAATTCTCTAACAACTTCTATATTCCCTCCAAAAGCTGCTAACTGAAGTAGAATCCCTCCCCTATCAGTTTGAGCTTCTACATCTGCTCCAGCTTCAAATAATAGATTAACAACTGCAACATCTCCACATTCAGCAGCTAAATTAGTGGCCTCATAGAGCTCCGTTCTTTCTGCATGGAGCGTCGGGTCCCTCATTGTATTAGCTGTCTCGTATGTGAAGATGCTTACTCCAACAACAAACAACAACATAGTTTTATAAAATCTTTTCATTTTATATCTCCTTTTAAAAAATCTAACCAAATAACCATATTGGTAATATAATGATGTTTCTTTTAAATTTCAAGTTTTATTTTTTTTAAAAAACACATTGTAGCTATACCCTAGCACATAAAGATTGAGGATTTTTAAGAAGGATAAGCTTTTATTTTCTAAGCTGCCTTTTCCTCAATCTTTAGTGGAGAGGGTATATGTTATCAGGGTTTTTAGGAAGTTTAAAAAGAAAAGTGATTAGGGGAAAGTTTTTGTTTTCAATTAAGGATAAGCAATTGATGCGATTGATCCTACCGTCTGGCGTTTCTACTATAAAATACTAACTGTCTATTTCCATTATTACCCAGGGCTAAGTCCTAGATGCTTTCTTTGAATAGACTTCCTTCGAAACTAATTTCTTCTAGCAAAGTTGAAGGAGCATACGGGGATCCCCAAAGAATGCGGCTTTTAATTGCTGCCAATCCTTGAAACCCAAGAAGTTTGAATCCGCAATTTTTTGGGATTTGGGTATACGAAGCGCAGAACTGGAGTGTGTTAGATACATGAGGGGCATTGGGGAAAATCTGTGATTTCCCCCAAACCCGTGAGGATTCGAGCACCGAAGCGACGAACAAATTTGCAGAAGAAATTGAGTTACGAAGGAAGTCTAATGCAATAAAGATGGATATTTATTCTAACCACCCAACACTTTTAAAAAAGTTTTTTAAAATTCCGGTTTTTAAAAAAGCTTTCTTAACAAAGTGTTGAGTGGTTAGAATTTTTACTTGAAATGTAGAAGGAACATTGTTATATGATATATATCAATATGGTTATTTGGTTAGATTTTTTAAAAGGAGATATAAAATGAAAAGATTTTATAAAACTGCGCTGTTGTTTGTTGTTGGAGTAAACATCTTCACCTACGAGACAGCTAATACAATGATGCAGCCGGCAACTCGTGCAGATAGAACGGGTTCCCATGAAGTAGCAGGAAGAACTCCACTTCATAATGCTGCTATGAGTGGAGATTATGAAGGAGTTGTAATACTACTTAAAGCTAGAGTGAATGTAAATGCTGGAGATGATGAAGGCATGACCCCACTTCATTTTGTTGCTAAAAGTGGAAATTCCAATATTGCTAAACAATTAATTGACGCTGGAGCAAATATAGAAGCAGGAGATAGTGAAGGCAAGACCCCACTTCATTATGCTGTTGAAAGTGTAAATCCCTATATTGTTAAACAATTAATTGAAGTTGGAGCAAATGTAAATGCTCAAGATAGTGAAGGCTGGAGACCACTTCATATGGTTGTTTTAGGCGAAAATTATGAAATGGCTGAACAATTTATACATGTAGCAAGTATAGAGGCTCGAAATAGTTATGGAGAGACCCCACTTCATATAGCTTCCTTTTATGGATTTGCTGAATTTGCTGAAGTATTAATTAAAAGAGGAGCAACTGTAGATGCTAGAGATGATGAAGGCAATACCGCACTTCATTTGGCTAGTAAAAATGAGGCTGTTGAAGATGGAGGGGCTGATGTCGCTTACGTATTGCTTGAAAATGAAGCAACTGTAGATGCTAAAAATGATAAAGACAATACCCCACTTCATTTAGCTGCTAAAGATGGAAATGCTGATGTCGCTTACGTATTGCTTGAAAATGACGCAGATGTAAATGCTAGAAATAGAGAAGGCAGTACCCCACTTGGTATAGCTACTCAAGGGGGAAAGGCTGAGGTTATTGAAGCATTGAAAACTTATGGTGGAGAGATATGAGACTGCTATAGGTTTTATTGAAGCGCAGAAATGCTGAGAGATTGAGAGTAAATTTTTGATTCCGCCTACAACAGGCAGGGAAGTTATTCATAAAATTTACTCTCAACGAACCAAAAACTTTTGCCATGGTTTTTAAGGAAAAACGGAGCGCATAAGTGCAGCGTACTTTAGCGCATGTGTGACACCGGATTTGACATAAAAAAAACACCAGTTAAAATATCCATGAAGACAGCTTCTAACGCTAAATAGGAGCTGTTGAAAATTTGTTGAAAAATTTCCAGGGAACTTTATTTGGTGATAAAGGCTATATTTTCAAGGATTTATTCCTGAAGTTATACAAAAAGGAATAAAATTTGTAACAGGTTTGAAAAGAAGATGTTGGAGCGCACAAGGCACAGATCTATGGCAAATATGGCTATTCATGTGCTTTCAGTGCTGATTTCATATCAACTCATGACAACAAAACCTTCAATTACACCGTTTGAGGGGCTTTCACCTAATCCATAGTTCGCGTTAGTACGTCCCAGCACCTATCACAAAGGTCGTTTTCCTTTACATTTTCAACAATCTTCCAGCAACGCTGGCATTTTGTTCCTTTTGCTGGTGTAACCACAGCGCCAATATTTGAAATTTCATCCAAAATAACAGTTTTTGCCTGAGGTTTTGCAATAAGCATTGAATGTTGCGAAATTATGGAAATTTCTGATAAATCAATTTTTTCTAGCAACAATGCATCTTCTTTTTCCACAAAAAGCGTAACATGAGCTTGCAAACTTGATGAAATTGCTTTAACAAAACGCTCCTGTTCTATTGCAGTTGTAATAACTCTTCGAATTAAACGAATACGTTCCCATTTTTCTTTTAATTCTTTGTTATTCCATTTTTCTTCAACACAAAGGAATAATTTTTCATGAATACTTTCCTTTTCTTCTTCTTCATCTTCATTAGACTTCTTTCGTAACTCAATTTCTTTTTCTGTAAATTTGTTCTGCTCTTCGTATGCTCCTTCAATTTTGCTAGAGGAAATTGGTTCCGAAAGAAGTCTAGTATAACATAGCCAGGCTTCTTCGGCTGTAAAGCTTAAAACTGGAGCAAGCCAACGCACGATATATTGAAACAATATATTCATAACAGTTTGGGCAGAGCGTCTTTTCTGGGATTTTGGTGCATCGCAATACAATACGTCCTTACGAATATCAAAATAAAAAGCGGAAAGATCATTTGAGCAAAAAATATGTAAATCGCTATAAAAACTTGAAAATTCGAAGTTTTGGCTATATTTTTTGAATTTTTCGTCAATTTCTCTTAAAAGATGCAAAATATATTTTTCAAGTTCTGGTAAATCTTCATAAGCCATTTCATCTGCTTTTTCAAAATCATTAAGAGATCCTAATAAATACCTCAAAGTATTTCGGAAACGTCTATAAACATCTTCTTGGCGTGTCATGATTTCAGCGCCAATTCTAACATCTTCGGAAACATCTGTGCTTATAACCCAAAGGCGTGACAGGTCTGCTCCATATTTTTGTAATAACTCTTCACTGGAAAGAACATTTCCTAAGGATTTTGACATTTTCTTTCCTTCTTGATCCAAAATAAAACCATGAGATAAAACATTTTTATATGGAGCTTCTCCCTTTGTTACTATGGATTCAATTAGGGAAGATTGGAACCAACCGCGGTGCTGATCATATCCCTCAAGGTATAGGTCAGCTGGCCACTTAAGGTCATTGCGCTTTTCCAAAACAAAGTAGTTTGTGCAAGCACTATCAAACCAAACATCTAAAGTATCCATAACCTTTTCGTATTTACCAGCTAAATCTTCGCTAACAAAATAATCAGCGCTATACTTATGCCAAGCCTCAATACCTTCCTTTTTTATTGTGTTTATTATTTTTTCATTCACTTTATGATCACGCAAAGGTTCCATTGTTTTTTTATCTAAAAGCAAAGCAATTGGAACTCCCCATACTCGCTGCCTAGAAATGCACCAATCTGGACGAGACTCTACCATTCCGCGAATTCTGTTTATACTTTGTTTTGGATACCAATTAACTTTATTTATTTCGGATAATGCTAAGCCTCTTATTTTATCAATGTTCATAAACCACTGAGAAGTTAAACGATATATAAGCGGTGTTTTTGAGCGCCAAGAGTGGGGATAGCTATGTGTTATTTTCTCTAAAGCAAGTAATGCTCCAACTTCTTGCAGAGCTTCGCAAATTTCATCAGCAACCTTGAAAATATGCTTACCGGCAAAAAGCGGAAGATTTTCTACATAAAATCCATCTCCCTGAACAATATCTGGCATTTCAATATCAAATTCTTTTCCAACCAGGAAATCCTCAAGCCCGTGACTTGGGGCGGTATGAACCAAACCTGTTCCTGCTTCTGTTGTTACGTGGTCCCCAGGAATTAAAGGTACATCAAAATTATAATTAAATTGAGAGGATTTATCTTTTTCAGACAATTTTTTACTTTGTGAAAATGGATGTCTGCATACTGTTTCTGTTAATTCTGCTCCTTTTATTTGTCTTATAATTTTGAATTTAGTGATGCCTATTTTTTTACAAAAATCTTCAAGCAAATCTTTTGCTATTAAAAGTTTTTTTTCAAAAAACGTGTTAAATTTTGTATTTTCTGCAATTTTTTCTACAAAAATTAAATCATATGTAAAATTTTTATGAAAACAAATTGCACGATTAGCTGGTAGAGTCCATGGTGTTGTTGTCCAAATAACACAAGCAGCATCAGAAAGTTCTTTGATTTTGCTAATTTTCACAGGGAAAGCAACGTATATAGAATCACTAGTATGGTCTTTATATTCTACTTCAGCTTCAGCTAAGGCTGTTTGTTCAACAATAGACCACATAATCGGCTTTTTCCCGCGATATATATAATCTTTCATAAAAATTTCCAAGAACTTGGATACAATTTCCCCTTCATTTTCGTGGGCCATTGTAGTATACGGATTTTCCCAATCCGCGCAAATTCCAAACCTCTTAAGTCCTTCACGTTGAACATTTATCCATTTTTCTGCAAAATCTCTGCAAAGTTTTATGAAAGCAATAACATCCATATCAGCTTTGTTTTTCATTTTTTTACGTAAGTCTTCCTCAATTTTCCATTCAATTGGAAGACCATGGCAGTCCCAACCGGGAACAAGAGGAGCATCAAAACCTTCCATTTGCCTGATTTTGTTAACAATATCTTTTATGGTATAAGTCAACACATGCCCAGTGTGGATAGCTCCATTTGCAAATGGAGGACCATAATGAAGTATGAATTTTTCTCTATCTTTGGATTTTTCCCTTAATTTTTTGAACAAACCAATTTCATCCCAAAATTTTGATATTTCAGGTTCTTTTTTCTGCAAGTTTGCCCTCATAGGAAAATTAGTTTTAGGTAACAAAACAGAATCTTTGATTCTTTCTTTATTTATAGGCATCTTTTCTCCTTTTTTATGATGAATAGTGATTATGCTGAGTATAAACCGCCATTTACATGAATAGTTGTTCCAGTAATATATGATGCGGCTTTTGATGCTAAAAAGCTGACAACTTCTGCAACTTCGTCTGGTGTTCCCATACGCCCCATAGGTGTTGCTGTTAAAAGCTTCTCTTTAACTTTTTCAGGTAAATTCTTAGTCATTGCTGAATCAATAAAACCTGGAGCAATGCAATTTACGGTTATTCCGCGCGAGGCAATTTCCTGAGCAAGTGCTTTTGACATTCCTACAAGTCCGGCTTTTGTAGCGCAATAATTAACTTGTCCAGCGTTTCCGGAAAATCCAACAACAGATGCCATATTAATAATTCGTCCTTCCCGCCTGGAAATCATCGGCCGAAAAGCTGCACGACAAATCCTAAAACAAGCTTCTAAATTGATCTTTAATACAGTTTCCCAATCACTGTCAGACATTTTCATTATTAAGTTATCTTTCGCAATACCAGCGTTGTTTACCAAAACTTCAACGCCCCCAATCTCTTTTTCCGCCATAGAAAAGAGCTGTTCAGATTCATAAGTATTCATTAGGTTAACTTGAAGTGGAACTAATTCACACTCAGAAGACGATAACTCACTTATCATCTTTTCTAAGATATCATACTCTATTCCAGAAATTGCTATTTTCTTAAAACCATCTCTTATAAATAACTTTACAATCGCTTGCCCAATATCTCCAGTTGCTCCCGTTACCAGTGCAGTTTTAAAACTTTCAGCCATTATTCATCTCCTTAGTTAATTTTTTTTAATAGACTTTTTTCGTAACTCAATTTCTCTGCAAATTTGTTCGTCGCTTCTATGCTTGAATCCTCATGGGGTTTGGAAAAAATCACAGATTTTCTCAAATGCCCCTCATATATATTACTATAATACACTCCGGCTCTGCGTTTCGTATACTCCCTTAACTTTGCTAGAAGAAATTTGTTTTGAAAGAAGTCTAATACATACTTGCAAGAACACCTTTAAATATATCAACTTCTTCTATAATTCTTCCAGTTCCCAAAACAACGCAGTGTAACGCTTTGTCAGAAACAGTTACAGACACTCCCGTAGCCTGATTAATAACTCCAGCTAGCCCTGTTAAAAGTGAACCTCCTCCCGTCATAACAATTCCACGGTCAACAATATCAGCTGACAATTCGGGAGCAGTATTTTCAAGAGCATTTTTTACAGCTTCCGCTATAGCAGTAACAACATCAAATAAAGACTCAGCTATTTGAGCTTGGCTTATTTCAAGCTCTTGAGGAACTCCATTTGTCAGGCTTCGGCCTTTAATAGACATTTTAATATTATAGCTATCTTTGCTAACGCAAGCGGCTCCTATATTTTGTTTTATTTTTTCCGCTGTTGACTCTCCAATTAAAAGATTATTTGTTCTTCGGATATAGTTGATGATAGCTTCATCCATTTTATCTCCGCCAACACGCGCAGAAAAAGCGTATACAATTCCTCCAAGAGACAAAACGGCAACTTCTGTTGTTCCTCCGCCAATATCAACTACCATACAGCCTGTAGGTTCAGTAACAGGAAGATTTGCTCCAAGTGCTGCTGCCATTGGTTCTTCTACAAGAAAAACCTCTCTGGCTCCTGCCCCTTCTGCAGATTCTTGAATAGCCCTGCGTTCAACAGCAGTTGAACCAGAAGGCACGCAAATTACTATGCGTGGCGCTATAAACCCTCTGCGGTTATGAACTTTCCTTATGAAGTGTTTAATCATTTCTTCTGCTACTTCGAAATCCGCAATAACACCATCGCGCAAAGGACGAATAGCTTGAATGTTTCCTGGAGTACGACCAAGCATAAGCTTTGCCTCTTCTCCAACAGCTAATACTTGCCTTTTTCCTTGATATCCTCCTAAGGCTACTACGGAAGGTTCACTTAAAACAACGCCACGGCCTTTCACATAGACAAGAGTATTTGCTGTTCCTAAATCTATAGCAAGGTCCGATGAAAGCATCCCCCACAATTTAGAAAAAATATTGGCCACTTTTTAAAACTCCTGTTAACGATTAGAAGCTGTCTTCATGGATATTTTAACTGGTGTTTTTTACGTCAAATCCGGTGCTCGAATCCTCATGTACATTTAGTACACTCCGGTTCTGCTCTCCGTTTTTCCTTTAAAACCCTCAGTTAAAATATCCATGAAGACAGGTTCTTAAACCTCTACGAATAGATTTATATCAAGTTTTACTAAATTAATATAGCCCTTACTTTTGCCTAAATGTAATACGACCCTTTGAAAGATCGTATGGAGTCATCTCTACAGTGACTTTATCTCCAACTAAAATTTTAATCCGATTTTTTCTAACTCGCCCTGAAGTATGGGCAAGAATGATACAATCATTTTCCAATTTCACCCTAAACATCGTGTTCGGTAATAATTCTATTACAACTCCATTAAATTCTATCAAATCCTCTTTGGGCATAAAATAATACAAAAATAAACTAATTATAAATACATTATAAAGTATTTTATTATTGAATGCTATATGTTATAATAAAATTGTTAAGCGATAGGATCAATCGCACCAATTGCTTACCTCAATTGAAAACAAAATTGAGGATATATTGGGCCCCCAAAGAATGCGAATTTTAATTGCTGCCAATCCTTGAAACCCAAGAAGATTGCTATTTTTTCCCTTCACTTTTTATTGCTTCTTTTCCCATTTTTCTTACATAGTAAGAAATTATTTCTTTGCTGCTTTTACAAACAAAAATATATGAAATAATAATGCAGAAAATTCCAATTAAAGTGTGTAATTGAATTACTTCGTTAAAAAATAATAATCCTAAAAGCGCTGAAAAAAGAACCCTAAGTGTTTTAAACGGTGCGCAAAACGCTATTGCTGAAAAGCTTTCCGCCTGAATAGCTAGCGCCATAGCCACTAAAATAGACAAAGAAGTTATTGACAATTTAAATAAAGTATCAAAATTAACTGGTTGCCAAACTGAATTAACTGGAATTGCTAAGAAAATGATTTGTAACAAAAAACACCAAAATAGAGAAGTTCTTAGTGAATCAAAAATAGCAATTTTTTTTGATAAAAGGGTTCCTAATGAGAAGAAAAAAGCTGAAATTATAGGAAATAGTAAAGAAATTGAAAAATTTTGAATTTTAAATTTAGTAATAAAAACAACGCCAAAAATTGAAAGAAAAATCGAAAAAATAATACTTTTACTGGGCTTTTCTAAAAAGAATAAAAAAGCCCCAATTGCAGCAAAAAAAATTGAAAAAAGAGATAAAACACTATAAATAACCAATGGCAAAGATCTTATTCCTTCAAAAAGGAAATATGTACCTGTTATATTGCAACAAGATTTTAATATTTGCAGAATAGGTTTTTTTGTTAAAACAATACTTTTTATATCTTTCAAAAAGAATAAAAAAAGAAATAAAAAAGCAAATGCAGATTCAATAAATAAAGACTGAATAGAAGAAATATTTTTCGGTAAACTATGAATAACAGAGCTACCGATTGACCTTATAATGTTTACGAAAAATGTTAAAACTGCTCCGTATATATTCCCAATTGCTTGAAGTTCCGTATAACGAAAATACCCCAAAATTGAAACAACAAATTGGGGTATTTTCATTAAAGTATTTTTGGGCATCTTTACCTTTTTCCATTTTTCCCAAATTCTTGGTATTTTTTCTTTCCTTTAAAATTTTCATTTTTGGGAGTAAATTTATTAAATTTAGTAAATTTATCACTTTTTTTATCTTTTTTATCGAAAAAAGTCTTTTTTTTATCAATATTTGTATTTTCTAAAGATTTCATGCTAAGTCGGGCGCGTTTAGTGCGTTCATCAATATCCAAAAGGATAACTTTAACAATGTCCCCTACTTTAAGCACATCCTCAACATTTTCAACTCTTTCATTACTTATTTCGCTAACATGCAGCAAACCATCGCGTTTCCCAAAGAAATTGATAAAAGCACCAAATTCCATGATTTTTACAACAGGCCCTGTATATATCTTTCCAATTTCTGGTTCTCCAGCAACATCATTAATCATTGCCATAGCCCCATCAAGGGATGTTTGATCTGTACCAAAAATAGAAATTAAACCACTATCAGAAATATCAACTTTTGCTCCTGTTTTTTCACAAATTTCTTTTATAATCTTCCCGCCTGGACCTATTAAATCCCGGATTCTATCTTTATCTATTGTAAGTGTTGTAACTTGCGGTGCAGAATCACTTAGCTCTGTACGTGATTCTTTTATCGCGTTTTCCATTTGCTCTGCTATATGCTTGCGGCCAATAAGTGCTTGGCTTAAAGCTTTTTGCATAATTTCAAAAGTAATACTTGTGATTTTAATGTCCATTTGAAGAGCTGTAATTCCTTTTTCTGTTCCAGCAACCTTAAAATCCATGTCGCCTAAATGGTCCTCATCGCCCTGAATATCAGATAAAACAACGAAATCATCTCCTTCTTTTATAAGCCCCATAGCAATTCCAGCTACGTGAGAATTTATTGGAATTCCTGCATCCATTAAGGCTAAAGAAGATCCGCAAACCGTTGCCATTGAGGATGATCCGTTGGATTCAGTAACTTCTGAAACTAAGCGAATTGTATATGGAAATTTAGATTTTGAAGGAATCAAAGCATGAATGGCGCGCCAGGCAAGTCTCCCATGGCCTATTTCACGCCGTCCAGGGGAAGATAAGCGACCAATTTCTCCAACAGAATATGGGGGAAAATTATAATGTAGCAAAAAATTTTCTTTACATTCTCCAAGTAAGCCATCCACAAGCTGTTCATCATCGCCAGAGCCGAGAGTGGCAACAACTAATGCCTGTGTTTCTCCACGTGTAAAAAGGGCACTTCCATGAACTTTTGGTAAAATACCAACTTCACAATGTATAGGGCGAATTTCATCGATTGCCCGGTCATCAACGCGCTTTCCATGTTTAAGGGCATTTGCGCGAAGAAGTTCATATTCGATCTCATCAAAGGCTTTACTTACCATTGCTTTATAGGATTCATCTTTTTCAATGCATAGCTCGTCTATAATAGCTTGCTTACTGTTTGTAATTGCTTCATGGCGACTTAATTTTTCTTTAATTTTATACGCAGCAGAGAGCTCTGATTGAGCCTTTTCATTTACAAGTTTCTTTACTTCAGTAAATTCTTCATTAATAACAGGAATTTCCCACATTTTCTTTCCTGCTTTATTTTTTAGAGACTCAATTCCTTCAAAAACAGGAGCGAAACTTTCATGCCCAAACTTTATAGCATCTAGCATAATTTCTTCGCTGAGTAATTGAGCTTCGGATTCTACCATAAGAACCCCTTCTTTTGTTCCAGCAACGACCAAATCCAACATACTTCCAGACATTTGGCTAACTTGAGGATTTAATACAAATTTGTTATTTATGTAGCCAACTCTTGCTGCGCAAATGGGTTGTAAAAAGGGGATTCCTGAAATAGAGAGCGCTGCTGATGCGCCGATTATTGAGATTATATCTGGACTATTAACTTTATCGTAACTTAAAACAGTACATATTATTTGTACTTCATTATAAAAATTTTCTGGAAAAAGCGGACGAATTGGCCTATCGATAAGCCTAGAAATTAAAGTTTCAGAATCTGAAGGTTTCCCTTCTCTTTTAAAAAATCCTCCAGGAATTCGACCAGCTGCAAACGCTTTTTCCTGGTAATTCACTGTTAAAGGGAAAAATCCGGCGTTTCCTGCTGGCTTTTTTGCGCCAACAACTGTACATAAAACAACAGTTTCCCCATACTTTGCTAAAATTGCTCCATCAGCCTGTCTAGCGATACGTCCTGTTTCTAAAGTTAATTTCTTCCCACCAAAATCAATTTCTTCGCAAACGATATTAAAAAAATTATTAGTCATTTATTTTCCATTATTTAAGATCAAAAACATGTGATTTATGAAATACAACAATCACCTTTCGATAGTAACAAAAAAAAATTAAATAAGCCAACTTAATAAGTTGATGTTACGCAATTCAGAAATGTCCGCTTTTGCGGTTTCCGAATTGCTGTTACACATTTAATTTTTTGTTGGAAATAAAGATACTTAGTTGTTATATTACTGTTAGTAGAAGCTGTTATTTTTAAAATTAATATAAGGTGAAGATGAGAATTTTGAGTATTCCCTGTGTGTATATGTGCCTAACGGCAATTTTGGGGTTAAATTGTTATTGTGCTAACGATGATTTATATCCGTCATCTATTGATCCATCTATTGATCCAGAGTTAGCTAGTTTTAATAAGAATATTTTGCGATCTTGGGGCGTAACCTCAGAGAAAATGAATGAGGGAGGTATCTTTAATCCCCCTTTTTCTAATGATAGAACTGTAAGACATATCAAAATTGTTAATGCGAATGGAGTATTTCCTCCTAAAGCTGAAGCAATTAAGCAATTGAAAGGAAAAATTGATAGTTTGTTAACAAAAGGAAGAACCCCAGAAACTACAGGACAGATAATCTTGCCAATTGGTGATTTACATGGAGAAGAAAAATCATATCCTATAATCAAGGAAATTATTAAATATTTGAAAGAAAAAAGATTTCGGAAAGATCAAATAATTTTTCTATTAAATGGAGATTTGGCTGGGCGGGCAATTGGTCAAGCTGATGTATTAGGTAAAATTTATAGAGATCTTGTATTTCCATTAAAAGACGATTGCCAAATAATTGTCGGCTTAGGAAATCATGATGTACAAGATTATGAAGGAAAAATTAAGATTGGTAAAAAAGTGCCTTTATATGGTTTACATGCTTTTATACGAAATTTAAAAGCAAATAGTATTCCATTTATTACTAATTTACCTAAAGAAGCGTTCAGACCTAAAGCGTTAGAAGGTATTGGAGATAATTTGTATGGTTATAAAATATATGGCAATACGTTGATTTTCCCATATATTACAAGCGCGTTACAAATGGGGGGAGGAGACGCAGGAGGTGGTTCTGACGAGACTAAAGAAGTACTAAGAGATGATTTTTTTAAATATTTCGATAGCTTATTTAAAGATCCAGAGCGCAAGGGTATTCCAGATCAGTTTAAGTATAAAGGGAGTACTAATCCAATTATCGCGTATACAGCAAGGAATTTGGTGAATGCGCTGAATGAATTAGCTGGGAAAAACAAAACTTCTCCAACTTTAGTTATTGCTGCTCATGAAAATTGGATAAAAACGAAAAGGATAATTGAATATTGCTTAACACTTCAGGGGAGAAAAATTGGTGGTGTTGTTATACCTAAAATAACATCAGGAATATTGAAAAATCTAAGAATATACTGTGCATGCGGACACGATCATAAGCCTTATAATTTAGAATCAACAATTAAAATACCAGATATTGTGGAAAAGCCATGTACTGTAATTGCTGAAGGATGGTTTGGACAATGGTATGATCTTGTTTGGATACCGAAAGCTGAACCAGAACAAGAGGTAAAGGTAGCTCCGCCAGTAGTAGAAAAGGCTCATCCGCCAGTAGTAAAAAAGGCAACCACTTCAAAATGGAAAAAAGTATTATCGTTTATGTCAAAGAGAGTTGGCAATATTGCTGATTTTATCATCCCTAATAAAATAAGAATTCACCTAAACCTCAAAAAATTGCGAATTCATTGGCAGCAATTTAAATCTGCATTCTTTTGGGCCAGTATAGGTTTAAAAAATGATTTTGTATGGTTTAAAAAATGGTTGCGGATTAAAATAAAAAATTAAAAACTTGAGCCAATAACTACATTGCTTTTAGCTTATAGTTATTGGCTATAATTTTATAACAAAGTTTCTTTTTAAAAACAGCTATTACCAGATCTTCAGGATTTTTTACAGTTTGTTTACCCAATAGCAGTGAAACGCAGTCTGAATTCTCTAGTGATTCTGCTGGATTAGAATGCGATAAATCCGAGGATCCTACTGCGAATGGGTATAGATACAATGCGTTGAAAAAAAACAAAATAAAACTTGAAATGTAGAAGAAACATTATTAAAATTATCCTTGTTAGATTATTTTAAAGGAAATATAAGAAATGAAAAGATTTTATAAAATCGAGCTGTTGTTTGTTGTTGG
>JAITOG010000047.1 GCA_031290075.1 Holosporales bacterium
CCAACAAATTTTAAAAACTCCCAAAGTTCAGGTGTAAAGCAGAAATTAACCAGCATAATGAATAATAAATAAGAATTATAGATAAGTTATAATTCAACTATACCCTCTTCACTATTGTAAATCCAATAAAAAAACACTAATACTTTTTTTGATAGTGTTATTTTTTTCTAGGACTTAGCCCCTGTTGTAAGTTCACCAGCAGGGCCTTTCAATTTGATTGGCTAATTTCACTTGTGCTGAAACAAAAATATTATTACCCCTTTCATGGCTAACAACCATCAATACAACAAAAATAATACAGTAGCAGTGAAGGAGAAAGTCTTGTAAACTGTGTTGTATGTAATTTATTTTAATTAGATTATGCCTTCTGTTTTGAAAAAAGATAATAAATTAAAAAAAAGTTCTAAAATTTCAGTTTTAACACTTAAAGATACTGTTATATTCCCTCATATGGTTATCCCCCTTTTTGTTGGTAGGAAGCAGTCTGTTGCCGCGGTAAGAGCTGCTTGGGCAACAAATGAAAAAAAAATATTTTTATTAACTCAATGCAATCCAACTGAAGAAACTCCTAAAGCTAGCGATATTTATAAGGTAGGAACAATTTGTACAATTAACCAAATTTTAGAGTTATCTGATGGTACTGTGAAAATACTAGTATCTGGAAAAGTTAGAGCAGAAGCCATCTATGTAGATTTTGAAGAAAATTATATTTCAGCTGATATTGAAGAAAAACCAGATATTGTTTCAAATTCAACCAATATAATGTTTATGAGAGAGATTGTATTAAAAGAATTTGCTACTTATTCAAAGTTTAATACTAGAATTGCCTCTAATGTGTTAGCGTCTATTGAAAAAATTTCTATTCCAGGAGTATTTGCTGATACTGTTATTTCTGCTTTGCCTTTAAACATTATTGAAAAACAAAAATTTCTTGAAATTAATGATGTTTTAGCTCGTTTAGAAGGTATTTTTGCTATTGTTGAATCTGAAAACAATGTTTACGATGTAGAGCGCCGCATTAGAGGGCGTGTAAAAAAGCAAATAGAAAAAACACAGAAAGAGTATTACCTTAATGAGCAATTGCGGGCAATTCATAAAGAGCTAGGAAATATTGAAGAAGGCGAAGACGAAATGGCGCTTTTTGAGGAACGTATTAAAAAAACGAATTTCTCAATAGAAGCTAGAGAAAGAGCTTTTTCTCGCCTAAAAAAGTTAAGGGGTATGAACGCCATTTCTTCGGAAGCAAATATTGTTAGAGGATATTTGGAATGGTTATTGGATATTCCATGGAATAAAAATTCAAAAATAAAAATAGATCTAAAGAATTCAGAAGCAATTTTAGAACGCGATCATTATGGACTTAAATCTGTAAAAGAAAGAGTTATTGAATATTTAGCTGTTCAGGCTCGTGTTAAAAAGTTTCCAGGACAAATTCTTTGTTTTGTTGGCTCTCCAGGTGTGGGAAAAACTTCTTTAGGAAAATCTATAGCAGAAGCAACAGGACGAACATTTGTTAAAGTTTCTTTGGGAGGAGTTGCCGATGAAGCTGAAATTCGTGGGCACAGAAGCACTTATGTAGGAGCAATGCCTGGGAAAATTTTACAAGGAATGAAAAAATCTAAAACAAGCAATCCTCTTTTCTTATTGGATGAAATCGATAAATTAGGACATGATTGGCGTGGAGATCCTACTTCTGCACTTTTGGAAGTATTGGATCCAGAGCAAAACTCTGCTTTTAATGACCACTACATAGAAGTTGATTATGATTTATCCAATGTAATGTTTATTGCAACAGCAAACTCTTTAAATATGCCTCAACCGCTTTTAGACCGTATGGAAATTATTAGAATTCCTGGATATACAGAGGATGAGAAAATTCAAATTGCTAAAAGACATTTAATACCTAAGCAAATGAAGCTACATGGACTTTCAGATAAGGAATTTTCTATAACTGATGAAAGTTGTTTAAAAATAATACGTGAATATACTAAAGAAGCTGGAGTTCGTAATTTTGAAAGGGAAATTGCGGCGTTAGCCCGCAAATCTGTAAAAGAAATTATGTTAAAACAAGCTACAAAAGTGACAATTGAAAATGATTATTTACGGAAATTTTGTGGTGTTCCAAAATACTCTTTTTGGAGGTCTGGCTTATTCAAAACACCCGGAGTTTCTACCGGTTTAGCATGGACAGAAACAGGAGGAGATATATTGTTTATTGAAGTTCTTGTTTTCGCTGGAAAAGGAAATATTATTCAGACAGGAAGTTTGGGAGATGTTATGAAGGAATCAATACAAGCTTCAGTAAGCTATATACGTTCAAAAGCGTTAAATTGGGGGATTTCTGCTGATTTTTTTGAAAAAAACGATATACATGTGCATGTTCCAGAAGGCGCAACACCTAAGGATGGCCCTTCTGCAGGAACAGCTATTTGCACAGCATTAGCTTCTGCGCTGACGAACGTTATGGTGCGAAGCGACGTTGCAATGACTGGAGAAGTTAATCTTCGTGGACAAGTTTCGGAAATTGGCGGTTTAAAGGAGAAGTTGCTTGCTGCTCATAGAAGTGGAATTAAAGTAGCAATTATTCCTAAAGATAATGAGAAGGATTTAGAAGAAATTGACGAAAAAATTAGAAAGGATATAGATTTTGTTTTTGCCTCAACTGTAGATGAAGTTTTAGATAAAGCTTTAGTTTCTGTTGTTTAAGAAGAATTAAAAAATAAATAATTGATATATCATAGTTTGTACTATATTATCCATGAAGACAGTTTCTTACATACATATAAGTGCTATGTTTATTATAGGTGCTTTTTTAGCATATTTTTTAGGAAGTATACCTTTTGGGGTTATTTTTTCCAAAATATTCAAACTCGGGGATATTCAAAAAGTAGGTTCTGGAAATATTGGAGCAACAAATATTTTGCGAACTGGAAATAAAAAAGCAGCTGGGCTTACTTTGGTATTTGATGTTTTAAAAGGCTGGTTTCCAGTGTGGCTGTATATATCTTATACTGCTTCTGTTTCTATGGATTTACGTACTGTAGCTGTT
Organism: Holosporales bacterium; assembly: GCA_031290075.1. Classification (GTDB taxonomy): domain Bacteria; phylum Pseudomonadota; class Alphaproteobacteria; order BNTO01; family BNTO01; genus JAITOG01. The sequence continues at coordinate 3,050 of JAITOG010000047.1, forward strand.
GCTTTTGCCGCAATTATTGGGCATGTATTTCCAATATGGCTTAAAGGCCGCGGAGGAAAAGGCGTAGCCACAACGGCTGGTGTATATATTGCAATTTCGCCAATTTATATGGCTGTTCTTTTACTTATATGGGGATTAACATTTGCTTTTATTCGCATTTCCTCATTATCTGCATTAGTAAGTATTTGTATTTTTTCTCCAATTATAGGAGGAGTGCACATGTTTCAATCAGGAAATCCCTGTCTACTAATTTTTTCATTGCTCTGTGCATTTTTAATTGCTTTTACTCATAGACAAAACATTTTAAGGATTATTAAAGGAACTGAATTAAAAATTAAATAATAAATTTTATTACCCATTCAGGGTCTTTCTTTAGGATAAAATTGATCCCGCTGTTAATGAACCCTATAGTATATTTATATCCTGCTCCATTGTGAAGACTAATACATTTTTTCTAAATACTCTCCTGGATTATCGTGTTGTTGCGGAATAATATCTGCTTCAACAATCCCGTTTTTGAGCAAAATAATTCTATCTGAAATTTTTGTAAGAAAGGCTAAATCGTGAGAGGCAACAATGATTGTAACTCCTAAATTTTTTACAGATTTAAGTAATTTCCCAACTTCCCCAGTTAATGAAATATCTAATCCTGACGTTGGCTCATCGCATAATAAAATGTCAGGAGACATCATTAAACTTCGAGCCAATGCAACTCTCTGTTTTTGCCCTCCTGATAAATTTTCTGGATAGTTTAGAGCCTTTTCATCAATCCCTAAATTTTTAAGCATTTCATATGCTCTTTGCTTAATTTCCTCTCTTTCATCCTTTTGCTTCCATTTTAAATGTGGAGCATATGTAATGTTTTTAAAAACTGTCATATGTGGAAAAAGCTGAAAATCCTGAAACATAAAACAAACACGCCCGCTATATTCAATTAAACCTTTATCTACTTTTTCCAACCCTTGAATACAGCGAAGTAATGTTGACTTACCACTTCCAGATGGACCAGCAATTCCTAAAATGTTTTTTTTTTCTTCAAGCCTAATCGAAATTCCTTTTAAAATTTCCAAACTATGTATCGATTTCCAAATATTATTTATTTTTATCATGTTTTTATTGCTCACTTATTTGATTTATAGATTGTTTTTTAAAACAAACTTTTTTGGCAATCCATTCAATAATCAGTACAAGACCATAGTAATACAGTCCAGCAATGCATAGTGGTAAGAAATATTCGTATCGCTCTGCAGCAATGACCTGGGATGAACGCATGATATCCATTCCTCCAATAATTGAAATTATTGCTGTTTCTTTTAGTAATGCAATAATTTCATTTATTAGAGCAGGGAAAATATTAACAAAAACTTGAGGCAGAATAATATCTTTCCACATGTAGAAATTAGGAATTGCAAGAGTTTTCGCTGCTTCAAATTGTCCTTTTGGTAAGCTCTCTATACCTGCTCTTATTATTTCAGCAACATAAGCAGAGCTATTTAGCCCAAAAGCAATAATTCCTGCGGAAATTACACTAAGTTTCAAGCCTATAATATACGGAGCGGTAAAATAAATTAAACTTAACTGCAAAATTAGTGGAGTTCCTCTTATAACAGAAATTAAGCCATTTATTAAAATCCTTCCAATGCCGCTATTATAGCGAAGAACAGCCAATAAGGTTCCAAACAATATTCCTATAATTAAGCTGCCTGCTAATAACTTTAATGTAAGTACAATTCCAACTCCTATGTGTGAAAAATAGTATATAATATCGGTCATTACTTATTTTTAACTAATCCAATAAATCCCATTCTTTTTTTAGTTCTTGCACTTTTTTGACTGATTCTGGTTCACTAAGAATTTCATTGATTTTTTCCTTTTTTATATAAGAACCTTTTGGAATAACCAAAGCCATTCCACTTCCGCAATCATAATCATTTGCAGCTTCTAGAACAACTGAGTATTCCAATTCTGGATTTTCTTTGCAAAAATTCTTTGCAACAATTGTATCTTGGAAAATACAATCAGTATGCCCAGCTTTTAAGGATTCAATTGCTGTCCCTATGTTATCCATAGAAATAACTTCAGCATCAGGAATGCTTTTTTTTATCCATCTTTCTGGAAAAGAACCTAATTGGCAAGTAATTTTTTTGCCTGAAGCCTGTTTTCTTGTTTTTACTGAATTTCCTTTTTTATACACAAAAGCAAAAGTTCCTTTGTAGTAAGGGGTTGAAAAATCAAAATTTTTCTCTCTTTCTGGCGTTGCGTCAAAGGCTGAAATAGCTATATCTACAGTTCCATTTTGAAGAGCTGCTAAAATTGAATTGAAAGGCATATCTTCAAAAACAGCCTTTTTCCCAAGTTTTTCACAGATTAATTTACCTATTTCAATTTCAAATCCTATAATAACTCCATCTGAGTAAAATTCAAATGGGGGATAGTCTGCACAAGTTCCTATTTTTATTGTTTCTGATTTATTTTCATTTCGATTTTGATCCTTACAACAGGGCAACAGAAGGAATATCATTGTTAAAATTGAAAGAACACAAAATTGTTTTTTATTAAACATAAAAAAACACAACTAATAGCAATTTCATTTTGAATGTACTAGCTAATATAAGGGAAATCAAGTATTTTATGTCTTTTTTCTCCTAAAGGCATTTCAATTCTTAAATATTACATTAGCAAAAACCTACATTTTTCAATGATTTTATAATAAAAGCTTAGCCATATTTGGGCCCCCAAAGAATGCGGATTTTAATTGCTGCCAATCCCTTGAAACCCAAGAAGTTTGAATCCGTAATTTTTTGGGGTTTGGGTATAGATATTTTTTACTTTAAAATGTTTAAGAAGCTGTCTTTTTTAACTGAGGGGTTAAAAAGGAAAAACGGAGAGCAGAAAAGCGCAGCGTACTTTGACGTATATGAGGGCATTTGGGGAAAATCACAGATTTCCCCCAAATCCCATGAGGATTCGAGCATCGAAGCGATGAACAAATTTGCAGAAGAAATTGAGTTATACCCAAACCCCAAAAAATTGCGGATTCAAACTTCTTGGGTTTCAAAGGATTGGCAGCAATTTAAATCCGCATTCTTTGGGGACCTAGTATAATCTAATACACTCTGGTTCTGCACTTCGTTGCTCCTTCAACTTTGCTAGAAGAAATTGGTTTCGAAGGAAGTCTAGTATTGCCTGCTATAATTAATTAGGCTAACAACCTCTTTACACTTGCAGGCCATGCTCTATCACGTGGTGTCCTTCCCATATATTATCTCTAGCTTCTTTATTTGCTCCAGCTTCAACTAATACTTGAACAACTCCTATATGCCCTCTAGAAGCTGCTATGTGAAGTGGTGTATTTCCATTATTATCTTGAGCATTTATATTTGCTCCAAAGCGAAGTAACATGCGAACAATATCATCATTAAATTCATATGCAACAGCTAAATGAAGTGGTGTCTCTCCGCCCTGATTTATAGCATTTATATTTGCTCCAAAGCGAAGTAACATGCGAACAATATCACCATTAAATTCACTTGCAACAGCTAAATGAAGTGGGGTATATCCCTTACACCCCTGCATAAAAATATCTCTTATAAACCCCTGTTTACAAGGATCATTTTTTTTAACAGTAGAAAACAAGCCTTTTATTTTTTTGATAAAATATATTTTATTAACTTATTT
>JAITOG010000112.1 GCA_031290075.1 Holosporales bacterium
TTTGATTGTTATACTTTATTTGCAAATATTCTGTTTGAGTATAAAACAAGTAATATCTCAATCTTCAAAAGAAAATTATAAATAAAATAATTTTATAAAGCATCTAAGACTTAGCCCTGCTTATTGCTCTATCATTAAAAAAAAGCTTGCTTTACATTATTATTATTATTATTATTATTATTATTATTATCTTTATCTTTATGATGTTTTTGAACGTTTTAACTAAAATGAAAAAGAAAAATATACTTTTAACAGCGCTGTTAGCTGTTCTATGTTCCGCAAGTTCTATACAAGCAGCAGAAGCAGCAAATCCTATTCAATCAATAGAAATAGGCTCTACTGGGCAGCTTCAACGATTGAGTCAGCTTACAATAAATAATGGAAAAAAAATATTAAACGAATGGAGAAAAGGTTTAACAGTAGCAGCAAGTTGGCTGTTGCCTAAGATGCTGAATATACCATATTACACTATGTACTTTAGTTATGATCTTTTACCAAATATATATATAAATTTTGGATTTTGGGAAACCTTATTATCAACTACCTTAAGCTTTAATTTTCTAGTAGATACAGTATTTCAGGTTCTAAAACAACCTAATAATAGAATTAGAAGAATTATACCGGTTGCATTTTTAGCTTTTAAAAAATGTATTCCTCTAAATGGAGGTTTTAAGTTGGTGGCTGATCTTTGTTTTTTTGGTGATGAGATTTATTTTAATGGGATATGGAATACGTTTAAAATAATGTTTTGTTTGCCTTTATTTTTGGAAGGAGTTAAAAAGTTACAGAGGCACCGATAGCACAACAAGCACTGATGGAAGAAGAAGAAGAAGAAGAAGAAGCACCGATAGGAGCACAAGTACCACAAATACCGATAGAAGCACAGCCGCTTGTGAATTCCGTTCAGAGAGGACAAAGGTTTGTATCTACAGAAAGTAATTATGAACTTACAATTTCTTTGGTAAGTAGTAGGGGGATGCCCAATTCGGCGCATTTCCCACTAGATATGGGATGGCTTATGTAGGATTTTATTATCTTGATTATGATGAGCATGGGGAAAGGAAGGAGGTTGCACTAGGAGGCATTCCTGAAGGAATATATATAAGAAAACACAATAATGAGTTTACTTTTTATGATACGATCGACGAAAATATGAGACCAGCATAAAATTTAATATTTGCTTATAAAATAACCCTGTTCATTAATTGATTTTTACAATTTTGGGCCTCTGCGCTGCAGAGCCTTCAAAGGCCGAAAAGTTAAATGTGAACACAGTTAATATCTGTCATAAATTTCGTGAGAATTTTCCAGCCTGTGGAAACTTGGAAACCAATACATGAAAGGGCCTATGCATGAGATTTTCTAATAGACGAAAAAATATAAAAAAGCTGTAGATTCCTGCGAGTTTGCGTTTTTTAAATAAGTGTGACATTGAAACGTTACAACAAACTTAGCGATTCTGATCAAGGCTAAGAAAAAGCTTGAAGTCTAAAAATCCCTTATATACTGGGGTCCCCCAAAGAATGCGGATTTTAATTGCTGCCAATCCTTGAAACCCAAGAAGTTTGAATTCGCAATTTTTTGGGGTTTGAGCATAGGTTGAAAAAATATTATTTTTATTATACTATTTAAACAATAGATTAATTAGACTTTTTCGTAATTCAATTTCTTCTGCGAATTTGTACGTCTCTTTGGGTATCATTCAAAACATTGTTTTGAATGTGAGCCTGTTTCGGTGCTCGAATCCTCATGGGATTTGGGAGAAATCATTCCCCCAAATGCCCCTCATGTACACCTAGTACATTTCGATTCTGTACTCCGGATGCTCCTTCAACTTCGCTATAAGAAATTTGTTTCGAAAGAAGTCTAATAAAGTATTTTAGAAATTACTTATGCTTAATTTTAAATCAGAAATTTTACAAATATTAAAAGAACGAGATTTTATTTACCAAGGAACAAATATAGAACAGCTTGATCAACTTTGTGCAAAAAAAAGTATTGTTGGATATATAGGTTTTGATGCAACAGCTAAAAGTTTACAGGTAGGCAATCTTTCGGCAATAATGTTATTACGATGGCTTCAAAAGCTAGGGCATACACCAGTTGTTCTTGTTGGCGGGGGAACAAGCCGTGTTGGTGATCCGTCATTCCGCCAAGTGGCTCGGCCAATCATGAGCTTAGAGCAAATTTCTGAAAATATTAACGGAATTTCAAAAGTTTTTTCAAAAATACTTAATTTTCAGTCTGGGTCAAATAAAGCCTTATTTGTAAATAATGCAGATTGGCTAATTGAATTAAAATACATAGATTTCCTGCGTGATTATGGTTGCCATTTTACAGTCAATAGAATGCTTTCTTTTGAAAGCATAAAACTACGTCTTGAAAAAGAGGAGCCCCTTAGCTTTTTAGAATTTAACTATATGATTATGCAAGCCTATGATTTTTATTATTTAAATAAAAATTTTGGCTGCATCTTGCAAATGGGAGGATCTGATCAATGGGGGAATATCGTTAATGGAGTTGAATTAACTAGACGGCTTATTGGAGTTGAAGTTTTTGGGCTTACGCAACCGCTAGTTACCAATGCAAACGGCCAAAAAATGGGGAAAACAGCAGATGGTGCTATATGGCTTAATCCTGATATGTGCGCTCCATTTGGTTATTGGCAATTTTGGCGGAACACAGATGATCGCGATGTTGTAAAATACCTCAAAAAATTTACTGAACTTTCTTTAAATGAAATCGGTAAAATTGCTGAGCTTAAAGGAGAAGAGGTTAATGAAGGTAAAAAGATTTTAGCCGATGAAGCAACTGCTTTGCTTCATGGAAAAGACGTATTAGCGGAAATTCATGAAACTGCAAAATCTTTATTCGGCCAAGAAGGCGGAAATAATACAGCAGTTTCAACAATTTCATTTGAGGAATCGAAACTTCCTTGCCCTCTTGCCGATTTATTTGTTTTTTCGGGGCTCTGCAATAGTAAAGGGGATTTTAAACGCCTTGTAAGCGGAAATGGGCTAAGCTTTCAAGGAAAAATTGTTAGTAACCCAAATATAACAATTACCAAGGATGATTTTTCGGATAATACAGTATTACTTTCTTTAGGAAAGAAAAAACATTTAAAAATCATAAAAAATTGAGGATGGGCAGAAACCAGGTACTTGTTGTAAAACATTAGACTTTCTTCGAAACCAATTTCTTCTAGCAAAGTTGAAGGAGCATACGAAGCGCAGAACCGGAGTGTACTAAATGTACATGAGGATTCGAGCATCGAAGCGACGAACAAATTTGCAGAGGAAATTGAGTTACGAAGGAAGTCTATTATAGTGAACACAATAAAGAAAGTATTACTGAATAACTTTTTTTAAATTTCATCTTTGCACCGTTAAAAAACAAACAACAAAATTAGTTAATCACAATTTTTTTAATGAATATCTGTAAAATGTGCTATTTAAAGTTTATACTGTGGTTTTTTGTGCAAGAATTTTATGGAAATATACAGAAACAATTCCCACCTACCTTTTAATAACCGAAAACTTTTAGGGCGTTGGAGTTATTATCTTATTGCTGTACGTTCATTTATTTTTCAAACAATATTGTATTTGTGGGTTGGTATTGTTCTAACTTTGTTTTTTCCAATGATTTTTATTTCAAGAAAGTTTTTGTGGAAAATTTTCCGTTTTTTAACAAAAAATGCTGTCTTTTTGATGAAATACATACTGAAAATAAAATTAAAGTTTGAAAATTTTGAAATTTTTAATCAGGTTCGTGACACAGTTGGGCCGTTTATTATTGCTTGTAAACATCAATCTGGTGTTGAAACTGTTGTTTTTTCGTTATTTTTCAAGAACTTTAATATATTGGCAAAAGAAGAAATGAAAAAAGTTCCACTAATTGGAAGTTACATGAAACATTTAGGTTTTATTTTTATTGATAGAAAAAGTGGAAGAAAAGCCGTTGAAACTCTTCTTGAAAAAGGAGAAGAGTCAATGCGCGAAGGGAGGTCTTTGCTTATCTTTCCTGAAGGTTCAAGGGCTACGTTTGGTACACGCGGAAAATACCATGCTGGAGTAGCCCTTTTGTATGAAAAACTGAAAGTGCCAATTATCCCCGTAGCCTTAAATGCTGGGGCTATATGGCAGAAAAAGTCTATTGTTAAATTCCCAGGGATTATTACAATACGCGTGTTGCCGCCAATTTTCCCGGGCTTAAGAGCAAAAGAGGCTTTACAAAAAATTGAAGATGATATAGAACAAGCTTGTGAAGAACTTGGGAGTTAATTTTTGTTGGATATAAGAAATCATAAAAAATTCCCGTACATATGGCGATTTTAAGGTATTAATTACAATTTAAAAGTTATTATTAATAATGAATTATAGATAGGTGAATTTAGATGTTTTTTTCTAGAATTACAGGGTACGGGCATGCGTTTCCTAGTAAAATTTTTTCTAATGATGATCTTTCAAAAATCCTGGATACCAACGATGAGTGGATTAGCAGCAGAACAGGCATAAAAACAAGATATATTGCTGCGGAAAATGAGAGTTCTTCTAGTTTAGGAGCAAAGGCCGCCATTGATGCTTTGAGTATTGTTGGAGAATCCGCCAAAAATGTTGATGCTATTATTTTAGCAACAACAACCCCAGATCATTCCATGCCTGCAACAGCTGCTAAAATTCAGTCAATTTTAGGGGCAAATACAGCTTTTGCTTTTGACGTTCAGGCTGTTTGCTCAGGCTTTATTTATGCCTTATCTATTGCTGATCATTTTTTAAAGTGTGGAACAATAAAAAACGCCTTAGTTATAGGTGCGGAAGTAATGTCTAGAATAGTTGATTGGACAGACCGTTCTACCTGCGTTTTATTTGGAGATGGCGCAGGAGCAATATTTTTACAAAGATATGAAAATAATAGATCTTTTGAAGAATCTCCAGAATCTCAATTTTTAGAAGGAACCAATAGAACGCAAGAGCGCAATGTACTAAACGTACATGAGAATCTGAAATTAGATTCTATAGAGTTATGCAAAAGACCTAATAATAAGGAAAATTCCAAAATCATTTCAACTCATCTTTTTTCTGATGGGAATTTTTACGACACTCTATATGTGGATGAGCGAGTGAAAACTGAAGCGGGAAAGGGAGCTATAAAAATGAATGGTAGAGTTGTTTTTTCCTCTGCTATTGAGCATATGGTAAATTCTGCTTTTATAGCTTTAGAAAAAAACAATTTAACTGTGGAAGATTTGGATTGGTTTGTTGCACATC